>NZ_JAILWA010000001.1 GCF_025699255.1 Nitrosopumilus sp.
AAAATGAATTGGAAACCCCCATTGAAAATGAATTGGAAACCCCCATTGAAAATGAATTGGAAACCCCCATTGAAAATGATCAAATATTAAACAGCGACGTTCCTATGTTGGATGAAATTGATTCTTCAAAATTCCCTGAAATAAATAATGTCGATGATCATCTTTTGTTTATTACTGATTATGATGGTGCTCGAAGCGTGATTGTTGAGGGTAGTAATGGCTTGATTGTTATTGATACACTAAATTCATATGAATCTGCTAGTAAAATATTTGATAAACTAAACTTATCTTTTGATAAACCTGTTAAAACCATAATCCTCACTACAATTAATACTAATACTCATAGTGCTTCTAATGCTTTTGTCGAACAAGGTGATGGAGATGTGGAGATTATAATCCATGAAGATTTGTTAGATGCATTTCTTGATGAACATGATGCAAATATTCCAAATCTCATAACTTTTTCATCAGAATTCTCTTTAGATGTATCTGATGTACAAATGACTATTGTGTTTGGTGAGGGAAATGACTCTTATCAAACATATGCCTTTTTGCCCTCCATTGACGGTGTAATTGTTGGGGATAGCTCCCATGGAATTTCACCTTTTGTTTTTCAGATGCGTTACTTGCAAAATTTTGAGCAAAATAACCAATAATTATTAATAGTCAACCTGCCAAATATAGGTTGACCTAATAATGGTGAGTCATATTGAGCCTGATTTAAAATCATACGAACGAGAACGAGTAGTTTTTGAAGCAATCAAATCTAATCCTAACTTACACCATAATGCTTTGCTCAAACAAATTGTTCCACAATATATGGCAAAAACAACTTTTGAAAAAACAAGAGATTCCTTGTTAGAAAAAGAAATTATTTTTGTTAAAAAACAAGGCAACATGAAGTTTTATTTTCCAGAACCTGATTTTGAAATAAAATTTCAACATCGAATTGAACAAAAAACGAATAACTCATTCCATAATTTAAAATTACAACTTAGGAGACTGAGCACAGATTATCCTCACAAAGACATCAACGAAAAAATATTGCTCATTGACACAATCTTGAAAAATTTGATTTTTACCGATAACGGGTTTACCTTTTTAGACTCCATGAAAAATCCTAAAAAAACATTATACCGAGATGAACATTTACTTATACAACAATTATTTAACCAACTTTTTCAGGTGATTAGAAAAGATAAAGATTTTGGAATCGTTTTTCCTACTGTGATGAGCAATTTAGTACAATTAACCCCTCAAAAATTTACTGAATAAATAGAATCTCATCTAGTTATTTATTCAGGGTTGTTTTTGTAATATTATGGGATTGCTTTATACTAAATTTTATATGGATTTTGACGATGAAGAATGGGAGCAGATCTCAAATAATCCAATAATCTTCCAAACAACCAAAAATAATGTTAGTCTGGAAATTGAGGATACTTCTCATAAATCTTACAAAATTAATTTTAAAGAAGGTGGGAAACTTAACATGTTTAGAGTAACTGGAAAATTCAGAATTACTTGGGATGATGAAGATATACTTGAACTCTAAAAATAATAATGAGTATTTTTAAAATAATATTGTGTCATTAGAAGCAAACATTCGAGAAATATTGAAAAATTTTGATCATACTTCCTCAGAAAATTTTTTGAGGGTATTAGAAGAAATTCAACCCTCTTTCAAAAGTCCTCTCATTTCAGAATATCTTCAAGGAAAAATCCAAAAAATTTTAGATTCTGAATTAGAAGAGGATAAAAAGAAACAGTGTAAGGCATTGACCCCTTATTTTGATTGGTATTTGCAAGGATTATGATTCTTCAGAAAACTGATTAATTTTATCTAATGCTGTTTTGATGAGTTTCAGATCTGTTCTGGCCTTGGCCATGTCTCCTACAAGTTTTATAAAATACTCATATCCTGTATCTTCCGCTTTGTGAATATCTGCTTCATAACACGTTAATGCTTTTTCAAAAAATGGTATGTCTTCTTGTAGTTTGTTTGTATTTTGAAATATGTCAAGATTTTTTTCAATTTTTTCAATTGTTTCATTAATTTTTGGAACTGTTTTTCTGGCTTGTTGGTTCAAAACCGATGCAAACATTGCGGCTGAATCCTTTAACTCTGGACTATCATTAAGCGTCTTTAGTCTTTTTTTATAATGATTTAATGCCTTAAGAATAATTTCATATCCTCCCTCTTCTTTAAAATAAATTCCTCCTAACCAGACTTTGGTCATACTTGTCTTTAATCTTCATGGATTATTATAATTTAGTTACAGTTTGCTATTAGTATGATTTGTGTTTGTTTTTAATATGTTTATAAATTCTATTTATGATCTGATTGCATCTTATGAATTTGGTATGAAAAACTCAATACAAATTATCCTATGTTATGCTTACTCAATTTATTGTAGAATGATTCTTATCAGAATAAAATTGTTAGTAAACTGAGAAGTGTTATTTTGTAAAAACTGTTTATATGTCATTGTGGTTAATGAATACAAAAATTTACTTTCTCAAGTTTAAACATCATATTTTTCCTGAATAGGAGGTTCATTTCTGTTTATGAGATATAATAGAATTCCAGCTAAGGTAACTCCAATTCCACTTAATCCAATAAACGTACCTGTATTTTTGATTGAACGAAATAACTGATCAGTTTCACCAATTTGAATTGAATAATACATCAATAGCCCTAAAATGAACATTAGCCCTCCTACTATTATTAATAATACACCTGTTTTCATATTCGAGTTTGTGTTTTCTGATTAATAAATTACAATAATGTTCATTGTGATGAACAGGAGAAAACCTTTTAGTCACTAATATGAAAAAATTACTATGAATTACTTGTTTTTGATTGGCGCTTTATTTTTAATTTCTATATCTGCAACATCTTTTGCATATGCACAAAGTACCTACGACGTGAAAATCCCTACAGGTGCAGCAAGTCCCGATGCCCCATATTTCTGGCAAAGTGTAAAAGATGGCTCCACTGATGGTCACGTTGATATTTTAGTTGGTGATACAATCACTTGGAAGAATGCTGATACTGCTACGCATACAGTTACTTCTGGAACTGCGACAGATGGTCCTGATGGTCTTTTTGATAGTGGATTATTTGCTCCTGGCCAATCTTTTTCATTTACATATGATGATATTGGAGATTACCCTTACTATTGTATAGTTCATCCATGGATGGAGGGAACAATTTTTGTTACTGCCGGATATTCAATAATCCCAAATGTTGGAAAATCTATTGGTGATGGAAATACCCATTTTGATGTTGAGTACAAATTTAATCGCTTATTAGCAAACCCTGAAATTAATCAAGATCAAAAATCCATAACATTTGAAATTGTAGGTCAATCTCAGAGTGATGATCATAGTTTAGAATTACGATTGCCTTCAAAATTAATTGATGGGAATTTTATACTTTGGGTTGATGGAGAAAAAATCTCCGATTACGAACAAGTAAAAGAAGGGGATCTCAACACATTATTCATTGAATTAACCAAGGATTCCAAAATCCTTACAATAACAGGTACTTCAATTGTTCCAGAATTTGGCTCAATGGCAATGATAATTTTTGGAATCTCAATTGTATCTATGCTTGTTTTAAGTCAGAAAAATAGAATTAAATTCTAAGATCATTTAGCCTCAAAATCATTAATTTGATAGATTTTCTGTAAATTAATGTGATCTTAATCACCTAAAGTTAATTTGAAAGTGAATTATTTTTAAAAAGTTATTTTTACTGGGTTTGATAAAAAATTAATCATAAGCATGGAAAATCAAACACAATATCTCTCACTTTCACAGACCATTGCTAAAGTAAATGAGTTAATTGATAGTGGAAATGGGGATGCAGGAAGATTATACCATATTATGGAATTTTTGAAAAGCAACAGGCCCTTATATCAATCAGATAAAAGGTATCTTGAAAATAAACTAAACTCATCATTCTCAGTTGATGATAAACTTGAAGAAGAAAATGAACTTTTACCAAAAATCAAAAATTTAATAGATGTAGGTAATGGTGATCCTGGAAGATTACAGTATATCTATGATACTCTTGCAAAAAATAAATCTCTTTATCAGTCAGATGCTGACTATTTACAGTCAAAACTAAACTCAACAACAGTTGGTTTTTCTGATAAACCTACTGTGACAAAATCTTCTACATCGTTATCTTTTGAAGACATACCTGCAAAAATTAATGAAACTGTTCCCGACACAATTCCTCAAAAAGCCAAAGGAAGTATGCCTAAAGGATGGTCTGTGGAAAATAAATCTAAAGAATTAGACCAAATTAAACAAACAATATCTGAGGAAGAACAAAAACTTAAAACTCAAGAAAAAATTAATGACGAGCTTAGTTTACAGCGCTCAAATTTATCTCAATTAGTATCACACAGAAAACAATATGAAGAAAAAATAACTCGTGAAAAATCTGCACTTGAATCACAAATACAAGAAGAGCGTGTAAAAATTGAAACTCAAACAAAACTATCTGCCGAAATAATTCACCAAAAAGATGAACTTGATAAAGTCAAAAAAGAAAGAACTGCAATCCTTAAAAAAATTAATTCTGAAAAAGCAAAAATTTCCAAAGATATCTTATCACAAAAAAGACAACTAGTACAAGCACAATTAGAACAAGAAAAAATTGAAAAGCAAGTAAATCGTGAGCAGGAACTTCTCTCAAAAATGGCGTCTGAACAAAAATCTAGACTATTAGAACAGGCACAAATTGCTCGTGATATTACTTCAAAACAAAATGAATTGGAAAAAACCAAACAAGATTATGATGATATTGTGTCTCAGGTTAATTTGGAAAAAGAGAAATTTGCTGAATCTGAAAACCTTAAAAAATTAATTAAGGTTCAAGAAAAGGATTTGATTCAAGCTAAGGAAGAACGATTAAAATTAATCAATGTTATTACGGCTGAAAAAGAATTAATTTCAAAAAAAATGAAAGAGGAGAAATTAAAATTGAAATCTCAAAAAGATCTGACTGCACAATTGAAAAAAGAGGAAAAAGCTTATGACTCCCTAAAAAAGAAACGCGAAAAAATCGAATTACAAATAAAGAGTAAAAACCAAAAATTAAAAGAAAAACAACAAAAATTAAAAAAACAAATTTCTGAAAAAGACAAGAAATTGAAAACTATTTCCAAACAATTATCTGCAAAAAAACCTAAAAAATCAACCAAAAAGAAATAGTTATTTTATTTTGATTGTAATTTCTTCGCCGTTACCAATTGATGATGTGATTGTTTTTACCTGTGGATGTTGTTTTAAATATTCTGAAAATTTTTTCATACCTGCTCTGTATTTTTCTGGGTATAGCATATTGTCTGTAATGATTACTCCTCCAACTATGACCATTGGCAAAACTAGATCGAAATATTCTTTAACATTTTCTTTGTCTGCATCGATTAAAACTAGATCAAAACCTTTTCTATTTTCATCTTTTTCATTCATTGCTTCTAAGATTTTTTTTGCGTTGCCTTCTTTTATCGCAATATGATCACTTGTTCCTGATTTTTCAAAATTTTCCATTGCCCTTCTAATTTTATTGGGGTTTTGTTCAATTGTGATGATTTTTCCTGAATTCTCCATTATTGCTTCTGCACACCATATTGTTGAATATCCTACGGATGTCCCGATTTCAAGCATATTTTTTGCATTTTTCATGCGTAAAATCATGTTTAGCATTTCTCCTGTTTCTTTGGTAATTGCAAGCATTCTGTCTTGTGGAGGAACATCGATTTTTCTTGTTTTTTCAAGATTTGATTGATTTTCTAACTCATGGAGTATTTTTACTATTGATTCATTCATCGTGTGTGATCTGTTTATTGAGTTTTAATTCTCTTTTGAATTTTTTCTTTTTAAGAGATTTGATAGCTTATATTTAGTCCATATTTTTTTGTAGGTATATGGCTTCTTCAAAAATAGATTTACTTGATGTAGTTCAAAAAATTCTCAAATTAGATACTAAAATGAGATTTGCAGCCATTATTGATTCTAAAGGAAATATTAGAGAAGCCATAATGAAAACAGGAAAAACTAATCTAAAATCCCAAAAAGAAGAAGAGCATTTTTGTAAACAGGTTGCCCAAAGACGTTCCATGAGAAAAGAGTTTGACAGATCTCTTGGAAAAGTAAGATATGTTCATGTTGAAAGAGAAAAAGTTTCTCAAATGGTGATTTACACTAAACGAAATATTGTATATTTTACAATGGAACCTGAAATGCCTATTAACACAAAAATCCGATTAATCACTAAAATCAAAAAAATCACATCTTCACTTTAATCAAACCTCTTTGTTTTCATTGCTATGGTATTTCAAAAATATCTTGGTGATTCAAAGATGTTTGAATATGATAAATACTATCGTGAATGTCAACAACAAAACAAACCCTTTATCAAAGCAAAGATTAACCCTGCCCATGGAAATTATTTTGTACAAATCGATTTGATTACATGTGATTACAAGTTATCCAAAGATGATAAAATCCAAATTGAGAAATTCATTCGAGATGAAATTGAATACATAAAATCCCATTTGAAATATGATTTTCATGGGTATCATATTACCAAAGAACTTGCGTGGTTTGATGGTATTTCGTCCCCTCATCTGGATTCCTTTTGTAATTTTTTATATGATTTAACTAGGGTTTGATTAAAATCTGATCAGGTTTTTTAGAATTTTATCTATAACCTGAATTTCTTGTTTTCTTTCTTTAATCGTAGATTTGTTCCATTCTTTGGCAAATTCTGATTTTTTATCCAATTTTTCTAATTCTTCTATGTATTTGACAAGGTGAATCTTGTAGTCCTGCAGCAAATCCAAATACTTGTTGTGCTTTTTTTCAGTTGGTGTTGTCATCCCATTCTTCCTCTTTAATATCTGGAAACATATCTCTAATCCGTTTTTTGTCTTTCTCCATTGCTTTTATTCTGTTATCTAAATGAGTGATTATTGCAGGTTCTGATTCTTGTTTTCTTTCATCTTGAATTTGGGTGATGACTTTGGTTAATGATCTGTAATATGTTAAATGATTCTTTTTTGATTCTTCTGATGTATCTTCTTCTTTTATGTCCACATTTTTTTATAATATTTTAAAGATAAGAACTTGATCTTTCTGATTGTCCTATAGAATAATCCTTAAGTTATATTGAAAAATCAATTAATTTATTGAAAAATGTGCTTATAGATCAAAATATTAAATTTTTAACAAATAACGATTATCAACATCATCTTGAAAACTATGATGAAATATTTGTAGTTGGCAAAGATTTGAAGCAAAGAGAATATGATGAAGGTTTAGCAAAATTTTGTATAGAAAACAAATGTGATCTATTGACTGCAGATAATAGAGCATATACTCATTTTCTTGCTGAAAAAATAAAAACTGTTCAAATATCTGAACTATTCTACGATGAAAAAGCTGATAGGCCTATCTATCTTGTTAGGATAATTGACTAGTTTACATTCTTTGAATCTATGTGTGAGATTCTTAAATTTGCAAGAACTTCATTGAGAAAGCCATCTTCCTCTTGATGTGTAATACTATTCATGATCGATTCCCAACAATCATTAATCTTTCTAATTATTTGAGAATACATTTTATCCTTTTTAAATGCCGGATAATAGGACAACAATTTCATTATTCCATCAGTAGATTGTATGATTTGTATTTGATGAATAATTGATCTTAATCTTTCATGAAATGAAAAATTTTCTTCTTTGGATATTTTTTCAAAACTTGAAATTTCTTCATAAATCATTTCTACTTCTTTATGCAAATTTTTAAGTTGACTGTTTACTGACTCAGATAAATTAATCAACTCATATTCTATGTGGGACCTACTGTGGACTTTTTTATCTATTTCACCTGCTTCTACTAGGGCACTTATTTCTCGATATACTATTTTCTCACTGCCTACTTTTTCTATGACTCTTTTTGCTAATTCTGTACCCCGTATTCTTCCATTTTCATTTAATATTCTAATAATTTCTGTTTTGATAATTTCTGAATTTTTGTCCATTATTTTCTCCTATTTTTGATATTTTTCAAGAACTATTTTTTCCCCATTCTTATTTATCTCGGTTATTAGATTTTCTAATATCTCTATTCCTTTTCGTATTGGTTCTTTTTCTAAATTTTTGTACTCTAATTTTTGTTTTAAAATCATTTTTTCATTATTTACAAAACTAAGTAAAGGTACATTTTCTCCCATATTCAAATTTATGAAAAAATCAATATATTCTTCAGTTGATCTTATTGCCATGTTTGTTTCTTCCTAGTATTTACTTGAACTTCTAAGTATACTTATTTACAATTTTGTTAATATTGATTTATGGATCATTGCAATCGTCATATTCGTGCCTATAAAAATGGTAAAACTTTTGAGCAATGCCGAAATATTGCTGAATCTATGAATCCTGATTTTAAAAATTACATTGAAGTAAATGGAACATTATCCTGGGATAAAATTCTAGAAAAAGTAGATGGTGATGAAATCGTTTACAAACTTACTCTAAAGTTTTTACGACGTGATGGGTATAATATTGGAAATAACAAAATTCCTGAGGTAAAGAAATTCTAGTCTGAATTTATTTTACAGCTACCGTCAGAATTTCTAAGTTTTTTTGCCATTATGTATGGTGTGATTAATAAAATTGGTATTGAAATTGCAATGAAAAATGTTTGCAATTGTGATAATGCAATTGATAAAGCAATTCCACTGGCAGTACCTATGAATACTGACAAAAATGTTCCTGCACATGTTGGACATGCAATGAACAATCCTGCAATTGCTCCTATACTGCTTGCCCCTCTGCCTTTACGTGAAATAGTATATGCATTTACGGCAATTGCTGCATTTAATCCTACTAGATATGAAACAATAATTTGTAATACCAGGTTGATTGGAATTATGTTTAATCCCACATGTTCTGTGAGATAAATAATTATTTGTGGCATATATCCTGGTCCATCACAACATGGTGCAACAAATCCTGAGGGAATTTTTGCCCCATAGTGATAAGAAAAATCTACCTCTGGTTGATACACAAGTGTTCCTGAAACTAGTGAAAAAAATATCCCATATCCTACAAATGTAGCTAAAAATATTTTTTTTGATTTAGAATTCCATGTTGTAATGGCAATAATTGTTGAAAGATCTCTTCCATTAATTTCCACTTTTTCTTTATGATACCTATACATTCCAAATCCCACTGCTCCAAATGCTACTAGTAAAATAATGTAAAACCCATAAGCAATTCTTTGAATTGAATCAATTGCACTGGGTGTCAAAAGCTCAGGGTCTTGATATCTGCCATACATGAAAAATAGTATTCCTATGGTCACAAAACCTAATACAATCAGTTTTTTTCCTTTATTGTTTTTCTTATTGCTGAATGTCATGTTTTTGACTCTTTGTGATGAAATTAAATTCTATCTTAACTCAATTTAGGAACAAAAATGTAGATGATTGCAATAATCTCCAGCCTTCCAAAAATCATTAAAAATCCTAATACGATTTTTGTGGCAGGATCCGTATCAAAATCAATCACTCCTGCTGAAAGTCCCCCTGTGGTTATCACTCCTACTGCTTCAAAAAATGCATCTTGATATGATACCTCTTCACTTGCAGCAAGATGTAATCCTGCTACAGCTGAAATTGTGGGAAATAATGCTAGGATAATTAGAGTTGAAATAACTTCTTTTTTTCCTTGACTTGATAATTCTGAACGTTTAACTTTGCTTAATAATGCTCGAACATCTCTAAGATGAAACAATCTAAAAATTTTTAATCCTCCTGCAGTTGAAAATCCACAACCTCCGATAAACATCAGAATTATCAAAATACTTTGTGCTGCTCCGTTTAATCCTGATAAGCTTTCTGCCTGAAGTCCTGCAGTTGTACTAGCTGAAACTGAATAAAATGCACTTTCTAATGGATCCCATCCGCTAATTCCAATAAACAAAATAGTTGCAGCACCTAAGATTGCAAAATATGTTAAAACTTCTTTTCCAAGCTTTGGGGAGAGAAATTTTTTCCGTACAAATGCATAGTGGAATGTAAATGGTAAAGCTCCTAAAATCATTCCTCCGATTAATATCAATTGCTCCTGCCAAACTAATTCTTCAAGAATTGTTGATGTTGGTGTAAATCCTCCTGTAGCTAACGTACTCATAGATAATGAGAAATTATCTATGATATTTCCTCCATGGAAAACATATAGCAAGAATGCAACAATTACGATGTAAATTGAAAAGATAACTGTAATTGTTAAGAATAATTCTTTCATGTGGAGTGTTCTGCCTGAAATAAAACCACGCATTGATTGTAGTTTTGATTCTGGATAAAATGCCGTAATTACTAGATAAATGAAACTCATTCCCCCAACAAGTTGAGTGTAACTTCTGAAGAATGTGAAACTCTGTGAAAGATTTTCTGGCTCATCGAACAATGAAATCCCTCCCGTGGTAAATCCTGCTGCACTAGAAAAGAAAGCATTACTGAACACCTCTATGTTGGTTTCATCACTTGGCAAAACATACAGGTATGGAACGGTTCCAAACAAAGATAGCAGAAATAGGCTTGAAAATACCAAAATCGACGCCTGTTGAAGATTAAGACTAGATTTTTCTCCATAAGAATTAAGGAAAAACCCTGTAACCAACAATAGAACTGTAGTTAAGTAGATTCCTGTAGCTGTAGTAGTATCTTCTAATATTGTTGCAACTATTGCAGGTACAAGTAACAACACTCCTGCAAATTGTAAAACAAATCCTAAATTACCTAAAACTGCTTTTGCTGGTGGACTTAGAAGTCGAGGTGCTGTAGCTGTCGCATCTCTAATCACATTTGCTATTACTGTTTGAAAAATCATCCCCACTACTTCGTTTTTCTTTGATAGAACTGGTAATTTTCTAATGTTATTATCTCTCATTTTATGTAGTGCATCTTGTAATGTTGCTTTTTCGTTAATTGTAATTAATGGAGTACTCATAATATCTCTCAATGTTGTAGCTTCTGCATACACTGTAACATCGCTGACTTTACTTAGAATATCCTCGTCTGTAACAATTCCAACCGGAAGATTATTTTCATCTGTAACTATGATGTCGTCTGTTTCGTAATGACGTAACATTCTAGCTGCTTCTCTTGTCTGAGTGTTTTGTCCTAGAATAAGTACATCTTTGTCCATATAGTTTGTAACATATTTGTTTAAAACGTATGAAACAGCTCGTTCTGGATTTGTTGACATTAAGCTACCTTAGTTGGGGATTTTAAATAATTTGGGGTTAGGCATGAATCTTGATCGTTAAAAAATAATTTACCTTATCTTTTCTAATTCTGATCTCTATCATTTTTGCTATCTTTATAAGCACTGATTAGCAAGTTTATGCGTAAAACAATGGAAATTGATCAAGCACAAGATCCTGATTATGATTCTGTAAAAATTGATTATGTAGGTTTTGTAGATCCTTATGCTGTTGAGGGCATGGTAGTTCTAAAAGCTGATAATGGAAAAGAATTTCACATGCGTGCGTTTTCAGGAGAGGTTGCAAAACATATCTCTAGTTTTGGAGAAACTACTGGTGAGGCAGCCCCTTCTATTTACAAAATGATTGAAGAGATATGTGAAGAAAACGAATTGGTGTTAGTTAAAGTCAAAATCTATGAAAGTGGTGATGTTTTACGTGCAAATCTCTATTTTACGGGAAAAAAAGACCTTGTTTTGAGAAATTACCGTGCTTCTGATGCCATGGCATTAGGTGCTTTTTACAATATTCCAATTCTTGTAAGAAAAAATCTTCTCAAAGAAAGTGTAGAGGCAGAATAATTTTACATAATTGTTCTTTTCATTCGAATAGTTTTTCTTATAGTGCAAATGAAGAAAACATATGAATGAACAAGAACAATTGATGGATAATTTACTAAATATTGATCTTGAAATTATTGACGTTGTAAGAGAACTTCAACAGGGACATTGGGATTCCATATCATTGAAAGACCAAGTTGGAGATTTATTAAAAATTCGTGATGAAATGGTTCAAACACTAATGTCTATGAAAAGCGATGATCATTCCTGCGATTGTGGGCAGGATCACTCTCATGAATAATTAGTTTAATTCTTCAAAAAAATTATCTGGAAATTTTTTCTTGATTCTTAAAATTTCTGATTCATATCTTTGTATTTTTACTTCTATTTCTTTTCTCTGACTACCTTGTTTTTCGTCTAATCGTTTTTGAAGGGACTTAATTTGTTTTGATAGTGTCTTGTACATTATTGAATATTCTGGAAAATTTTCAGGCAGCTCCACCATTAATTAGATTAAATACACATCTTACTAATACTAGTTATGAAAATTATCTTATTTTTTCTATTCTTTTTATCTTTTGAAATTGGTATTGTATATGGTGATCCAGTTTCTGCACAAACATCTTTTGAAGACAAAATTCATTTTGTCGATGAACAAATTATGATAACAGCTGATGTTTCAAACAATCAGGACACTCAACAAAATTTTGCTTACATTACACAAGTCAGAAACAATGATGATGTAGTCATTTCTTTATCTTGGCTCATCGGATCCTTAACTCCTAGACAGTCTTTTTCTCCTGCACAATCTTGGATTCCAACCGAATCTGGGATTTATCATATTGAAGTATTTGTTTGGGAGGGAATAGACAATCCTTCAGCATTATCTCCACCATTATCTCTGACTGTAAAAGTTACTGAACGACAAACTTGAACTGATTTTTAAATATGCTTCATAATTCGGCAAACTCATCATCTATCAGTGATAGCTTAGTTTGTTGGTTAATCATCAGCAAACATTCTTAAAATTTCTATTGTATAATATTATCCAATTAAAAATCCGAACATTTTTGAAATGAGATGTCTTATTGATATTATGACTAATTTTGAAAAAATGTATTTGAGAGTTGCAAAACAAATTATTCAAAGATGTCATGGGGCAATCAAAATCACTAAACATGGGAAAATTATTGAGGTTTATGACACTAAACGTCACATTTGGAGTCATGGTCTTGCGGGTCTAATTATCAAAGAAGAATGTAGAAATGCAAATTTACGTGAATGGGAATTTGCCCATGTCAGAACCTTTGTGATTCAGGAATTATTAAAAAAATCCAATTAATATACAACTTTTCTGATCAAATGTGGTTCTTTTAACATAATCGTGTCATCTTTTGTTGATGACAATTCTACTTGTTTGATATTGTGATTGGTTATCACAATCAATGCTTCACATCTTGTACACAGAATAGTTTTTCCACCTGATCTTTCTTCTCTGATGATGTCTTTTTCTAACTTGTCTTCTTTTTGGCATGTTGGGCAAAATTTGGGTTCTTTAAGAATTGAAATTATTTCTTTGATGAAAATGGTTCTGGCCATAATTAATTGTCTTAACACTTCCTAAAGAATTGTAATGTTAATTGGTATCAGCAATCCATTTTGAATGTCAAACCGTTTTAATCATTCAAAATTAGAACGAATGGTATTCAGTATATTTCCAATCTAACCAATTAACACTATTTTATAGTGGTTCTTGAAAATATATTTTTACTTTAGATTGCTTTTCGCAGTAATTCGTTTACTACTTTTGAATAGCTATGTGCAGAATTCTCTTTTTGAATTTTTTTTGCTTGGTATGCTCTAATTTTCTTATCTATGTCATCTTCTATCATTATAGTTACTCGTCTTGACATACACATTATTGCATTTTTACGTATTAATACCACAAACGTATTTTCTCCTAGTGGTAATTTTTTGTATGTTTAAATGATTGAACCTTCTATGTGACTATTTCATCTAATCTGTCTTCTTCTTGGGCACGTTTTATCTCCATGGCGATCCTTCTGCCTACTCCAAATGTTTGTCCGTATTGGTATTTTGTATATGGGCTAGTTGTTGCTACTATTGGGTTTCCAGGTACTCTTAATGAGACGTCATATACAATCAATTCCAAATCTTTTGTAATTACACTTTGAAGTGAGAATGGCCCTATGATTCCTGGGGCATATTCTTTTTTTACTGCTGCAACAAATTTGTCTCCCATTTTGAGTACTTTTTCTAATAATGATTCTCTAATACTTGCAGGTGTGTGACCTACTTCGATATTCTGTAAATCCATATCTATCTCCATTTGTTCTCTTGCTGGTAGTGCATTGTAATCATGAATATTGGTTTGTAATCTTCTTTCTATTCCAATAAAGTCAACTTGGTTTGAAATTGGAGTATGAAAGAAATTAAAATTCATGTATGTTCCTATTGCTAATTCTTCAATGCTTGCCTTTTGTAGATCTTTTCTGTCAATTACGCCTTGCTT
Source organism: Nitrosopumilus sp. (assembly GCF_025699255.1). Taxonomy (NCBI): domain Archaea; kingdom Thermoproteati; phylum Nitrososphaerota; class Nitrososphaeria; order Nitrosopumilales; family Nitrosopumilaceae; genus Nitrosopumilus; species Candidatus Nitrosopumilus sp. The sequence goes on from NZ_JAILWA010000001.1 coordinate 14,386, forward strand.
GATTTTTTCTTCTGATTTTTGCAAATAATCTTTGTAGGACGACACCGTAAAGAAAGCTCTTTCTAATGGTCTTCTTTTTTCTTGCACTTTAACAATACACGGTTTATTGATTTTCTTTGGATCTTTGAATAATTTTGGATATTTGATTCTGGCCTTTTCTAACAGGTAGTACTGCCCTTTTTTTGCTGTTCTTTCTTCTGCCTGAAATAATTTTCTGTTCCCAAAAATTGGAACCTTGAATGCGTTCTCAATTGTTTTGTAACCTAAATAGACTGTAAGTGATCTGTGTGGAACTATTATTGTATTAGAATCTCGTAATTCTTTTTGATATTTGGCTGATGCCATTTCTTTGAATTTATTAACAATTGTAATTTCATCTGCAATGCGTCCAAATCTTTGATATGGTCCTTCTCTTCCTTTTTGACAGAAAACACGGGTTTGAAAATCTTCATCTTTTGCGCCATCCATGATTTCAAGTGCAGAATGGCTTCCTAGAACGCCTATTTTTACATCAGTATACTGATTAACAATTTTCTTGATTTCTGAACTTTTAATCACACAATGGCTAGATGTTGGGATCTAATATAGCTAATTTTTATTTTCATGATCGGCTGATCAATAGATTTTTTTTGATTGATCTCAATTACAAATCATGCTTTATCATTTTGAACTTCAACTTATTGGAGCTCTTCTTCTTCCTGTGATGCTTGCTATTGGTGTTTTTTTATGGTTTAAAAGAAGAAAAGCAAATCAAGAATTATCTGATTCAAAAAATGATGATTCTCATAATCTCTAGTGTTAATTTTGATTTTCTATCTAATACATAAAATACTCTGGTTTTGTAGATTCTGTGTTGAAACTTGTAATTGGAATCACAGGTAGTACAGGTGCCATTTATGGAATCCGAATGCTTGAGACCTTAAAAAAATTAAACATTGAAACACATCTGATAATTTCTGAATGGGGTGAAAAGTGTATTTCTATGGAAACTGATTTTTCTCTTGAGTATGTAAAATCTTTAGCAACAAACACGTCTGATGAAAAGAACATGGCATCAAGTGTTTCTAGTGGCACACATAGAATTGATGGCATGATTGTGGCTCCTTGTAGTATGAAAACTCTGGCAGCTATTGCAAATGGTTATGATGACACCTTAGTTGCTAGAGCTGCTGGAGTGACAATCAAAGAATCTCGAAAATTAATTTTAATGGTTAGAGAAACACCTCTGTCGGCAATTCATTTAGAAAACATGTTAAAATTATCTAGACTAGGTATTGTTATTTTGCCTCCTGTAACTGAATTTTATACAAAACCACAAACTATTGATGATATTGTAAATCATGGTGTTGGGAAATGTCTGGATCAATTTGACATAGAGCACGATTTATACCCTCGATGGGGCACTCTTTAAACTGCTATTGCCTAAGTTTTCTGTAGAAAAAATAGTTTACGCAAAAAGAGATGTTGTTTTTGAAATCTTTTCAAACTTTGAAAATTATCAAAAACTAGTTCCAAAATACTATCCTTCTGTTCGAGTTCGTTCAGTTCGTGGTGATGTTTCTGTAGTTGAAGAACATTTTATTCTTGGAGATGTTGAGTTGTTGATAATGGCAAAACATGTTTTTGAAAAACCAATTTTACATAATATTTTTGTAATTGGTGGTGATGCGAAAGGCAGTCAAATCAAACAAGAGTTTATTGAACTAGAAAATAATACCAAAATTCTAGTTGATGTTGATTTAAAACTTAAAGGAAAACTGAAAATTAAAAGTATGTTTGGAGATAATATATTCAAACAGGATTATGGTAAACTTGTGGATACTTTGGCAAAAATTGCTGAAAATTAATCTGTTTTTACGTTTTTATCTTTAGATGCACTGTCAATTTCTTCTTTGAATTCTTTTAGGTCTTTATCTGCCTCAATTTTCCCTTTCTCAAATTCTCCTTTGGCTTTTCCAAATGTTTTTGCAAGTTCGGGAATTTTCTTTGCACCAAAAATCAATACTCCTATCACTACTACTAATATGATAATTTCAGTACTTCCCAACATACGTCAAACTTGCACAATTTCAGATTTAAGTGTTCAACTTTTTTCGTTCCTTACGCTCAATAATTATCATGCCTGCCGCATACAACGCAATCATTGGTCCTGCAACAAACATCATTGTTACACCCGTTCCATCGGGAGTGATTATCGCTCCAAAGATCACTATGATCACTATGGCATATCTAATGTTTTTCCTCCAAAAATCTGCATCTACCATTCCTGATGCTGATATTGCATACATTACCAGAGGAAGTTGAAATGAAAAACCAAATGCCAACAAGAATTGTAAGACAAATGTTACAAATTCCATGACGTTGAGAAAAGTAACTAATCCTGCTCCTTCCCCATATCTGTACAAAAATTCTAACATGTATGGAATCACAAGATTATATGAAAACACACATCCTGCAGTGAACAATCCTAACGCTGGTATTGAAATAGTTCTACTAACGTCAATTTCATTTTCTTTTAATGCAGGTTTGATGAATCCTACTAACTCTTTAATAATTACAGGCATACTGACTACAATTCCAACGAGTGCTGCAACATACATTTGTGCAAAAAAAGCTTGTCCTGGAGCTGTTTGTATTAATTGTACATCCTCTGGCACTAAGTTGATTCTCATATGGTTTGTAATTTGTGCCGCAATATTGTGAGTTGGTTCCATGGTTGGATAGTACAAAGTGAATTGGTTTATTTGAAATGGTTCGGCGTGAAATACTAGCAAAAATACAGAAATCCCTCCTACTACTAGAACAATTCGAACTAATCTTTTTCTTAATTCTTCTAAATGTTGATTTATCCCTTCCAATTCGGACATCTGATATCTTTGATTCTAAACTATATCAATTATGTGGGAATTGGCAATAATTTTGCTTCTGGTAGTCCTGCTTCTTTGAGTTCTTCAGCAGTTATTTCGCCAAATTCTAAAGATATGATTGCTTTTGTATTAAATTTGGACTCCATCTCCTTTGCCAAATCTGAAATTTCTTTTGCAGAGTAGATTTCTTTTGAATCTTTAAGGAAAATTCTTTCACCTTTTTCCATTTCTTTGCCATTGTATTTTCCTTGCAAAAATTTGGTAATTTCCGGCACTTCTTTTCTATCTATGTTATTATGAAAAAAGCAAATCCCTTTTACCGATTCATAATCATATGCAGTTCCGTTTCGATACATGAAAACTCCGATAAAGTGTGCTTCATCTTCTGGTTCTCTCACACATTTGATCTCCCAATTAAGTAATTTACTTTCATCATACGAATATCCTCCTAATTCATCTGAAGTCAATTTCCAATATCTCATTCTGCCTTTAGCCATTATGATTAACTGAGAATTGTGCTGATATAAATTCCATCTCTATGTGACTAGTGCCCTTTTTTATAGGAAATCTATGATATTTCTCCATGACAGATCCATCCAATCCTCTTTTTCCTGTAGAGGTCGATGATTATCCAAAACTCTTTGATTATGTACTTACTGCAAATGGATTAGTCTATTTTCAAGTTTTAAAAAGAAATTACGTTCTTGGAAATGATATGTCTCAGGATGAATACAATAAACTGCGATTGTTGTATGTGTACTATGCAACTGCAAATCGTAATCCTAAAGAAGTGTTTGCATGGCAAGATATTTGCGTAACTCTTGATGAAAAAGGAATCATAGAAAAAAATATGTTTCAATCAAAAGAAGATTTAAAAAATAAATTGTTAATTATTGAGAATCCAAATTACCGTTCTGGGCTTTATCGAAAATATGTTGATTACTCTAAAGGAAAATAAATTCAAAGTAACCGGACTGGGCTGATAATATCCATACAATACAAGTCCTCAGAACCGGATACCTGCCATGTATCTCCAAGGAAGTATAAAAGCACAAAACTTTTCGGAAGATAGATTAACCTCAATTTTGTTTTTTAACTTGTAAATGGCAACATACAGTGTACACGTGGTTATTGAAAACAAGCCTGGGATTAGTGATCCTGAAGGTGATACCATACTAAATGATTTAGTTCTAAAGGGAACTCACAAAACTGTTTCTAAAATCAAAACTGCCAAAATGCTAAAATTCACAATTAAAGAAAAAGACAAAAAAACTGCAAAATTAAAAGTTCAAGAAATTTGTGACGATTTGAGGGTGTATAATCCTATGGTTAGTAAAGTAACTCTGGATGTTTTTGAAAATTAAATTGTTCTTGAAAAGATCGTAAAAACTCAATCCTTAATCATATAGTTTAGATATCTCTGAATACTAAAACGATTGTGAAAGTCGGAGTTGTAGTTTTTCCTGGTAGTAATTGTGATCGGGATATGTTTCATGTTTTAACAGATGTGTTTAATCTTGATGCTCAGTATTATTGGCATGAAAAAAGCCTCCCAAAAAATATTGATGCTGTAATTCTTCCTGGCGGATTCTCTTATGGTGATAGACTCCGAGCAGGAGTTATCGCAGCTCATAGTCCGATAATTAAAGACGTTAAAAAAATGGCCGAGAAAGGCATTCCAATTTTGGGGGTCTGTAACGGATTTCAAATTCTGGTAGAGTCAGGACTTCTTCCTGGTGTTTTACTGAAAAACGAATCTCTTAATTTTATGTGTGAATGGACTAGTCTGATTGTTGAAAACAATAAAACCCCTTTTACAAATAAATTTAAACTCAATCAGAGAATTCCAATCCCTATAGCAAATGGCGAAGGCAGGTATTATGTTGATGATGACATGATGAAAAAATTAATGAAAAAAAATCAAATAGTTTTTAGATATAGTGAAATTGTAAATGGCTCTGTAAATCGAATTGCTGGTGTTTGTAATGAAGATGGAAATGTTGTGGGAATGATGCCTCATCCTGAAAGAGCAGTAGAATCTGATATTAACCCCATTGATAACAAACCTTCTTCACTTATCTTTGAATCCCTATTAACACAAACGGGTGTTGCTAAATGAGTCTAGAAGAACAAGAGCTTGATGAACTTAAATCAAAAATTGGAAGAGATCCTACTTCTACTGAATTACAAATTGTAGCTGCAGAATGGTCTGAACATTGTTCATACAAATCCTCAAAAAGACACCTCAAAATGTTGCCTATGACTGGTCCTTTAATTATCAACGAGAAAGGATACGATTCTGGCGTTTTAGATGTTGGTGATGGATATGTTGTCACTGCTCATATTGAAAGTCATAATCATCCATCCGCTGTTGAACCCTATGGTGGTGCAGCAACAGGTGTTGGTGGTGTAATTAGAGATATTTTATCTGCTGGAACTAGACCTGTTGCAATTTTTAATGGATTGCGATTTGGAAATATTGAAAAAGATATTCAAGCTCGTTGGTTATTCAAAAATGCTGTCACTGGAATTGCTGATTATGGAAATTGTTTAGGTATTCCAACTATAGGTGGTGAAGTTGAATTTGATCAATGTTATGAAAATTATGCACTAGTTGATGTTGCTGCATTAGGTTTTGGCAAAAAAGAAAACTTGATCAAAAATCATGCAAAAAAAGACGACATTGTAGTTTTGATGGGAGGTTCAACTGGCAGAGATGGAATAGGTGGCTCACAATTTGCTTCTGACTCTTTAGAATCAGAAGACCGTTCTGCTGTTCAAATACCAGATCCTTTCATTGAAAAATTGATTATTGAAGCTGTTTTACAAGCTCGTAATGATGGATTGATTCACGCTATGAAGGATCTTGGCGGCGGTGGATTGTCCTGTGCAATTTCTGAGACTGCAGATGCACTTGAAATTGGTATAGAGATGGATGTTGACAAAGTTCACACTCGTGAATCTGATATGCATCCTGATGAAATCATGATTTCTGAATCTCAAGAAAGAATGTTGATTGTTACAAGTAAAACTAAATTAAAAAAACTACAAGATATTTGTAAAAAATTTCGTATTGGTTGTTCTGTAATTGGTAAGGTGAAATTTGATAATCAAATGCATGTCAAAAAAGGCAAAAAAACATTTGCAAATTTGCCTACTGATGTTGTAGCTAATGCTACTTTGCTTGATTTACCTTCTCAAAAACCTGTTTATCTAAAGTCTATCGAAAATGAAAAAAAACTTAAATCTATTTCTAATTTTTCCAAAACCTTGATGAAGTTACTTAAATCTCCAAATATTGCAAGCAAGATTTGGGTATATGGCCAATATGATCATGAGGTTGGAATTCGCACTGTTGTCAAACCTGGATCTGATGCTTCTGTATTAAGATTAGATAATGGAAAATATCTTTCAGCAAAAATTGACGGAAATCCCAAACAATGTTATATTAATCCTAGAGAAGGTGCAATTGGTTGTTTTGAAGAAGCATGTAGAAATGTTGTTTGTACAGGAGCAAAACCTATTGGAATGCTTGATCACCTGCAATTTGGTAATCCCAAAGACCCAGAAATTTTTTGGACCTTTTTGGAATCTTTGAAAGGCTTAACTGATTTTGCAAAATCCTTTGAAATTCCATGTGTTGGTGGTAAAGTTAGTTTGTATAATGAGACTCCTGCAGGTCCGATTAAACCAACTCCTGTCATTGGCGTAATTGGATTAATTGACAAAAAACCATCAATCCCACAGAAAATAGTAAAAAATGATGTGCTTCTCATAATTGGTAATACTAAAAATGAACTTGGAGGCTCTGAATATTTTGAATACATTCATAAATTTGTTGGAGGCAAGTGTCCTACAGTAAACTTTGAAGATTCAAAGAAAAATATGAAATCTGTTCTAAGTCTAATTGACAAAAATCTTGTAAAATCTGTACATGATTGCTCAAAAGGCGGATTGGCTGTTGCTGTTTCTGAAATTTGCATGATTAATCAAATTGGATGTAAAATTTTACTGAATAAAGTCCCTGCTGAAAAACTAGATGTAGACCGAATTTTGTTTTCTGAAAGTCATTCCAGATATTTGATTTCTTTTGACAAGAAAAATCTTTCAAAGATTGAAAGCATTCTCAAAAAGAACAAAATTTTATTCAAAGAAATTGGTCAGTTTGGTGGTGAAAAAATTCAATTTATGAATAGTACAAAATCTGTTGTTAATCTTGATGTAAAAAAAGCACAAAAATCTTGGTTACATGCTCTTCCCAATTTGGTTCTTCACGGCAAAAAGTGATCCTAATATTTTGACGTATTTGTCCTCTAGTTTTATTTGATAAACGTATTTTTGATCGCACAAAGTGATCAGCATTTTTATTGTTCAAAGTTACATGATGGATCAGGGATGGGGTCATTATCTGATTTATCAGCTGAGTCTTACACTTTTTCTAATTTTTTAACATTATCTGAAACAAGGGGAATGAAATAGCATTGCCTAAAGTTAAGGAGAATTGTGGTGTAGTTGGAATTTACAGCTTAACTGGAAAAAATGTCATTCCTATGGTTTTTGATGCTTTACGGGCTTTACAACATAGAGGGCAAGAAGCTTGGGGCTTTGCAGTTCCAAACAAACCTCCATTCAAAAGAGTAGGTTTGGTTTCGCATTCTTCGTCTGAATTTAAAAAAATAGCTCAAGAATATGAATCACCTTGTGTTATTGGACATGTTAGATATTCTACAATGGGTAAAAGTACTCTTGAAAATGCGCAACCTCTGAAAGTAAAAGATCTATGTATTGCACATAATGGCACCATTGCAAATGCACAAGAACTATCTAACTTGGTAGGTGGATGCTCTTTTACTCCTCAAAATGCCAGTGATACTCTAGTAGCTGCTGAACGTCTGGTCTCATTAATTTCTGAAAATGGTCAAATGGGAAAAGCATTATCTATTTTAAAAAATGAAATGGTTGGCTCTTATTGTTTTACTTTTATTTCGGATGATAATTCTGTATATGCAGCTAGAGACCCCAAAGGATTTCGTCCAATGGTTTTAGGACACAAAGAATCTGATAATACATACATTGTAACTTCTGAATCATCTGCAGTTACTGCAGTTGGTGCAACACTTCAACGCGATGTAATTCCTGGAGAATTAATTAAATTAAGCAAAACTGGTTTGGAAACTGAAAAATTTTCAACTGATACTTCTCGAGCTCATTGCTCTTTTGAATTCACTTACTTTGCACATCCTTCAAGTAATATGGAGGGACACAACATTTACCTTTCAAGAAAAAAAATTGGGCAGTTTATGGCAAAGAAGTTCCCTATCGTAGATGCAGATTTGGTAATTCCGGTACCTGATTCTGCAAGACCAGCTGCGTTGGGTTATGCTCAAGAACTTGGTGTATCTTTTGATGAAGGTTTACTAAAAGACAGATACAGTAAGAAAGGTCCTTTGAGAAGTTTCATTGAGCCACATCAAAGTGACAGAGTTGACATAAATCGTTGGATAATTCCCATTACTGAAATAATTAAAGATAAACATGTGGTTGTAATTGATGATAGTCTAGTTAGAGGTACTAGCTCAAAAGCCATTATTAAGGCTCTTCGTCGTGCAGGAGCTAAAAAAATTAGCATGTTAATCACATATCCTCAGATAAACTATCCTTGTTATGCGGGAATTGATTTTCCTTCCCAAGAAGAATTAGCTACGTTTGCTAATGGAAAAGAAATGACTAGTGATGAAATTACTGAGATGGTAAGACAAAGTATTGGTGTTGATTTTTTGGGTTATAATGATGCTGAAAATCTAGCAAATGCTGTTGGAATTCCAAAAGATTCTATGTGCTTTACTTGTTCTTCCGGAAATTATGATTCTTTGGGGATACAACCTGATTTCACTAAACGTGAACAAATTAAAGGAATTAAAAATTAATCCTTTGGGATTTAATTAAATATAGTTTGCACTTTTCTTTTATTATGCAAGCAATCTGGAATGATGTAGTCATTGCTGAAAGTGATGATACCGTAGAGGTTGAAGGGAATCATTATTTTCCATTTGATTCTATAAAACAAGAATATTTTAAAAAAACTGAACTAACTACTTTTTGTGGTTGGAAAGGGATGGCAAATTATTATTCTGTTAGCGTAAATGGAAAAACAAACAAAGATTGTGCTTGGTATTATGCTGATCCAAATGATGCAGCCATAAAAATTAAAGGGATGATTGCATTTTGGAATGGTGTCAAAGTCAAGTAATTATTTTTAATTAGAACAAATATTGTTAACTGTGAGACAATACACCGTAATCATTGGTCTGGGAATTGGTGCAATTACAGTAATGGGAATTTTTTTTGGAATGGACATTTTAAAATTATCTGTTTCAACTCAAGAATATGATATCTTTGTTGATCCAATTTTGGACAAACAAAGTTTGTTTGTAATGGGCAGAGTAACAATACAAAATACTGGTTCTCAACCTTTGACAAATGTACATGTAAATTTTGGTGATGGCGATACTTTGGACTTGGGAACTTTGAAAAAAGGCCAAAAAATTATTGTGTCTCCTCCTCCTGAAAATTCAATGCAGTTTGTAATGATAAGTGCAGATAATGATATTTTTGTAAGTAAAGCGTATCGAGAAATGCCAAAAATGGTTGGAATGATGGGTTCTTAATTTCTCTATATTGTTCTTTTTCTAATTCCTCAGTTGTGCGTAAATATGGAAAATTAAATTTCCCATATTTGGGACTTAACACTATAACATAATAAGAAAAAGTATGAACACCATATTAGAATAAAATATGATTAAAATTAAGAGGAGTGTCCATTGACTAATTGTATAATAATAGATGATGATTCTGATATTTGTGATATTTTTTGTGAATTGTTAGATATTGTCAATGTGAAAGTTCTTGGAGTTAGTACTGATGGAAAAGATGCATTAAATCTCTATAAAAAACACGGTCCAGATATTGTTTTTACGGATCTGCAAATGGAACGCCATGATGGTTATTTTGTAGTTGAAACAATCAAAGATGAATACCCTGATGCAAAGATTGCGGTAATTACAGGAGATCTAAATGCTGTGCATTCTCCAATTCTTAATTTACTCAAAATTCCAATTATTCAAAAACCCTTTGACATACATGAAATCAAACAACTTCTAATTGATATCTTTTTGATGGATTTTTCAATTCCATCATCTTTTGAAATTCAATATAAATTCAAAAATGATGTAACTGTATATTCTTGCAATGTAAATTATTCCCAATATAGAAATTTTAAAAAATTGCCTGTTGTTGAAGATTGTGTTGTGACTAGTGAGAAAAACATCCCTGCTTCTAATCAACTAGAAGATGCTCTTCAAATGGCAAACCAGAACGATACCACTAAAATTCGTAATTTATCTGAGGTTGTTGTAGAATGAACTTGAAAATGACCTTATATTCAATGAAAATTAATATGAAAGTAATGGAGTATGAATATTATGACTGATATTGACACTTTTTTTGCTCCTTCACTTGAAAAAATCATTTCTGACAATTTGGGCAAAACTACTTTTCATAGCATCCAAAATCGACTATTTGAAAAATATGGTGTTTCGATAACTGAATCAATTAAGGATTTCAAAAAATTAGATTCTGTATTACGAGAATTTTTTGGCGCTGGTGCTGAAGGATTAGAAAAAAAATTCCTAGACCGCATATGCGCAATAAAATCAAAACAAGACAGAATTGAAAAAAGATTTACTATATCTGATCCTGAAATCAGTCAATCTATTCTAAAAGCATTTAGTGATGATGAAATGTCTAGAATCCTTAACTCTTCAATTGGAGAACCTTGGACCATTTCTGAAATTTTAGAGAAATTGGATATTCCAACCACTTCTGGATATAGAAAAATCAATTCCTTAATCAAAGATGGATTATTGATAAAAACAGGTTCTGAATTGACTTCTAATAATAGAGTTGTTGAGAAATACAAATCTCTTTTTGACAATGTCAATATTGATTTTAACAATAAAGTAACTGTTCATGTTCAATTTACTCAAGAAGTTATTATGAACAGCACTGTTCTAAAAACAGTTTATGGCGAATAACTACCTGGATATTTTGTGACATTTTTTAATACTTTTTAATCGTCATCAAAATCATAATCGTCATCATCATAACACTCGATGAAATCAAAATCATACATTTTCATAATTTGATTAGATTTACATGGTATATTGATGCTAAGTATGTAAATCCTGTTTTTTACAAAAACTATATAGTTTTTGTCACTTATCTACTTTTTTGTTATACTCGTCTATTTGTTGATTATACTCGTCTATTTGTTGATTATATTCGTCTATGAGTTTATTTTCTTCATCAATGTTATCTTCGAACAGTTCTGGGTTGTCTTCTAATGCTTTTTTCATTAATTTTTTAAATGTGTCTGGATCGTCTTTTTGAAGTTCTAGCAAAATTTTGCCAATTGAATCATCTAGATTGCTCATAATTAGAACCTCTTACAAACTAGTATATCTCTTCTTGAGACCCCTCCTAGCAGTTAAATTCTATCAATATTAGGCATAAGTAATTGAAGTTTCTTACTAGTGGTAAAGTAAAGGATCTTTACGAAATAGATGAGTCTAGTATGTTGTTCAAATTTTCAAATCGTGTTTCAGCATTTGACGTAAAATTCCATCAGGACATTCCTAGGAAAGGGGAAGTTCTTTGTAAATTTGCAGAATTTTGGTTTAATGAACTATCTGTGCCAAATCACTTTATCGAAAGGAAAACTGATACTGAAATTATTGTAAAAAAGATGAAAATGCTTCCAATAGAGTGTGTAGTGCGTGGATATTTTTATGGTAGTCTTGTAAGCAGATGGAAAAAAGGAGAAGTAAAAATTCCAGAAGGCACAGACACTACGTTAGCTGCAAAATTACCCGAACCTGTCTTTGATCCTACTACTAAATCTGAACATGATATACCAATAGACAAGTCTAAGGCACTAGAAATGAATTTGGTTACTGAAGATCAATATGTTTGGTTAGAAAAAACCTCTATTGAAATTTACAAAAAAATGGCCAAAATTGCTGATAATGTTGGCTTTATTCTTGCGGATTTAAAATTGGAATTTGGATTACTTGATGGTAAAATTACCTTGGGGGATTCTATTGGACCTGATGAATATAGATTGTGGCCAAAAGATTCCTTTGAAGTAGGAAAAATTCAAGAAGCATATGACAAACAACTTCTTCGTGATTGGTTGACTGCAAATGGTTATCAGAAACAATTTGAAGATGAACGTGATGCCGGTAGAGAACCTATTGCACCTGAAATCCCTGAAGAGATTATTTCAAAAATGACGGAACGATATGTTACAGCATATGAAAAATTAACTGGACATTCATTATAATTTTCATTATTTGTTGACTAACAGTTAACTTTCAACTCGAATATGGTATTTCGTTATTTGCTAAAATAGGGATGTGATGCCCTTTTGCTGACATGTTTTCTGAAAATATCTTTTTTTGGACATTTTACAATTTTTCTTAAACCGTTACAATATGTATTCCATCTATACTATATTGATTATAATGGTATTAAAAATATTGAAGTTACTATCATATTTTTCATAGTGGTATCGTAATTTTTAGTAACACTATGATGTTTTTAAAAGTGAAAAAAAATTAATGCTATTAGACAAAAAAATGTGATACAAGGATCTTTTAGATCATACCTAAATCTAGTCATTGTATGTCTACTCTGTTAGAAAAACAAATCAAAGTAAATCGTATTGTTACGACAAGTATTGAACACGCCAGAGCAATTGAAGACCCTGCTCGAGCAAAAATCGTAGAAATCTTATACCGTCAAGCAATGTCTGCAGACCAAATCGCCACTGCACTCAAAAAGACAGGATACAAAAAAGCACTTACAACTGTCCGACATCACTTAGAGATTCTCAAAGAATCTGGTCTAATAGAGATTGCAAAAATTGAAGAATCACGTGGAGCCATAACAAAATACTATAGTACAACAACAAAACTACTTGATTTTCAAACTCCTGAAGATTTTGAATCGACGTATTCAAAAATTATAGACAACACCTCTACCAAAATCGAAAAGATCCTCAAAGGATTAACTCCTAAAACCTCGAAAACCAAAGGGAAAAAATCTGCAGAATACTCTCAGTATTTGGTCATGGAAATAATGAACCGTGCTATGACAAATGTATTTGAAAACTCTGACAAAAAATAAACGGTAAACCTAAGTATTTCTGCAAAGTAATTTTTGCATGGTACGAGTGTTTTACAGTCAAAAGACGGAGGATCTCATTGAAAAGATGACTCTGACTAACTGGAGAAGCCAAGTTCAAGATGAACTCGGTAAGGAACACCAGGATATGTCAGATAATTGGAAAATGTGTGCAATTGGAGAACGCATACGTATTGAAGGACGAGATCTAGAGTCTATAAAAGATCTTTCTCCCGAAGCGATCCAACTTGGATATGACTTTTCAATTGCCATGCAAGAAAAAGACAATCAAAAAGCATTAGAAATAATTACAAAGATAGAACAACTGCCAACAATCTGGAGAGATGAAAAATAATGGATGAAAAAGCAATCAAATTACTTTCTGAAAAAAATCTTGTCTTTATTGCAACAATTATGAAAGATGGTTCTCCACAAGTTTCTCCTGTTTGGGCAAATTATGAAAATGGATTTGTTTTGGTTAATACTGCTGAAGGTAGAATAAAACACAAAAATGTTTTACGAGATCCACGTGTTGCAGTTTCAGTTGTATCAAAAGACAATCCACTTGACATGACAACTATTCGTGGAACTGTAGAAGAACTAATTCCTGATTATGAATACAAACATGCAGACAAGCTTACACAACAATACATGAGACGTGAACATTATCCTTTCAAACGTGATGATGAAAAAAGAGTCATACTAAAAATAAAACCAAACAAAGTATTTGTTTTGCCTGAATTAAAAATGTCAGAGTAACAATTTTTAATGTTTCTAAATTCGAATTTAGAAATATAATACATTCAGTAGGGTAAATTAGAAAAAAGGTAGCATAGACAGTTTAACGGCGACGTTTAGCTGTCTTTCTCTTAGGAGCGGCTTTGCGTTTAGCTGCAGCTTTTCTCTTTGGTGCTGCTTTGCGTTTAGCTGCCTTTCTCTTAGGAGCTGCTTTTTTAGCTGCAGTTCTTCTCTTAGGAGCGGCTTTGCGTTTAGCTGCCTTTCTCTTAGGAGCTGCTTTTTTAGCTGCAGTTCTTCTCTTAGGAGCGGCTTTTCTCTTAGGAGCTGCTTTACCTGCATTCTTCCTTCGAGTTGCTGCTGCCTTTCTCTTACGAGCTGCTGCTGCTTTTAGTGCTTCAGCTGCTTTTTTAGCTGCATTTCTCTTTCGAGTTCTTGCTGCTTTTTTAGCTGCTTCGGCTCTTTTGGCTTTAGATATTGCCATGACTGATTTCGAAAATCATCTGTGTTATATGGTAAAAGTCACACATTACTACGCATTATATAGAAAAATTTGACACTTTTTTTATTTTTTAAAATTTACGATCAACAATTTGTAATACAAACCACAGCTGTATCGACAGTTGATTGATCTTTTTGTGGACGAATAATTATTTTGTATTGTTTTTCTTCATCAAATGGAACATCAAACTGTGTTGTTTTTTCAACTGCTTTGTTTGGTTCTAACCATTCTAAAAGCAAGTCTTTAGATGAGAATTCTCCATAAACTGCTTGATGTTTTTGTTCTTTTTCATCTACAATGTATAATTGTCCTCCTGAAAAGAGAGTTTTTTCATCTCCGATATTTTTTGCAGTGATTCCAATCATAACAAACGTATTTTCTGGCATTACATCCTTGCTTCCTTCATGAGTTCCTTCAAAAGTGACTACATATTCTACAGGACCTACGGTAATTTTTTCTCCTGCAACTGATTCAATGTAATTTGTTGTATATTGTGTGTACATGTAATTTGCAATTATCATTGAAGCTATAATTGCACCAACCACAATTACAACTCCGATTCTTGCCATAATTCATCTGAATTATTTTGGTATATAGTTGAAACGCATAATATTGCTCAAAAACCCTGCCTATTTTGAGGCAAATTTGGTTCATTTTTGATTTTTTGTTAGAACAAAAACACACACATGATTATCTAGTAATTTGTTGTAGACTATTTGATCAAGCCTTGGGACTGTTTTAGTCATTAATTACTATCTTGGGGTTTTTGATCTTTTTTGCGATCTATTCTGGTTTGTAGCTTTTACGTCTGACATTAGGATCTGCTTAAATTCTTCAGTTTGGGATTTGTACCAATGACTAAAACAGTTACTATTGCAGCAATTCTAGCAGTTTCTGCTGGATTATTGTTTGCAGTACCAATGGCCGTTTATGCACATGATGTTGGTAGTTGGAAAGACCTTGATTCTGCAACTAAAGCAGTAAAAGGAAATTCTCTAAAATTGACCGTATCTGCTCATGGTGATATCACTAAAGATGGTAGTATGTTTGATACTACTACAAACAAAGCAGTTGTGGGATATGCATGGGTTGAAGCTAATCCAAGAGATGATGGCAAAGTCTATGGCTTTGTTGCAGCATTACATCCTTTGTTTAGAGATTCAAACCAAAATCCTGATGCATGGCATACACACAGTGTTGCTTTACAACCAAGTAATGGTCCAAATTTCTGTCTTGACTTTGCAGATCTTGGAACCACACAAGCTGGAATTTCCATCAAAGGAAATGATCTAAAATTATCTACACCATTAAAACAATCTGGTGTAATCTATGGTGATTTAGCAGCAGCAACATCATTCACAATTACAACTCCGCCTGCAAATGGTGCATGTGATGATGGTGAATTACAAGTAAGAGCAAACGGAATTGCAAGAGGGCATGCAGTAGGAATTACTGAATAATCTCTACTTTTTCATCTTTTTTTATTCAAAATTTAGGGGGTTGAGCTTTTACGCATGATGATAATAGTTTGGGTATGTTTAGCTGGGAGAGCTTGGTGGAATTAGGGTTGCTTGTTGTAGTTAGGCACAAGTGTTCAACCCCCCATCAAAATACTTATTTTTGAAAATTTTACATTGTGACTAAACTAGATAATTTACAAGGGGGGTTTAACGCCTAGGCATAATTTTGTAAATTATATTATTTTACCAAATTTTCGGTTATTGATGTAATCCAATCAAAAACTTGTAAAAATAAACCCGATGATAACTCTCTGAATTCGTCAAATATGTTATTTGTAGATGCAAATGTTTCATTAATTGATGATTCATCAATCTGTAGTGATGTATACTTCATTCTTTATTTTCGAATAATTTTGATTTTACTGTATGTGTGCACTTTTGGACACACATTTTATGTCAAATAAGGGGGGTTTTTACAAAAAATTACCCATATGGTGTGGTTTGGGATTGTTTTTGAAACTAATTTCTTAACGTTGATTCAATTCTTTTTGAACTGTTTTTACAATGTAATGTACTGCTAGTGCGATTCCCATCACTTTGAGAAAATTATTCATGGGTTTTAACCTCCTTGTTCTCATATGTTTCAAGAATCTCATCTATCATTTTGATGATGTTCAATTTTGAATCAACTCCCATCGTTTTTCAGTATCTTTCAGTCTCAATCTGCTGACATTGATCCTGACATTGATTTCGTAGTTCATGGTTGCATGCCTGAATAAAATATTGACTATGTTCATTTTATGAACACCACCAAAGTTGCAATCATGGATAAAACAAAGACCTTGTTTTTTGAAGCCTTCAATTTGAGAATTTGGCTTTCAATGAAACCTGTTTCCGGTTTGCATATTGTTGGGTTGTTTGTTGTAATTTTTGTTGTTTTCATGTTGTATTATGGTGAATTTATGATAAAAGGGCCGCGTAGAACTGATAAATCATCTATTTTTCTAAAACGTTTTCAGCAAAAATCTTGCTGTTTTATCATATTTTTCTGAAACACTATCTATTGCTTCAAACATGGTCTGCTGATTGATATTTTCTTTGTCATCTAATACAACATAAACTCCAATCTTTTGTTTTCCATCTTCTGTAATTATTTTATTAATTGCTTGAATTGAATAACAGAATTCTCCTACCTTTTTCTCAAATTTTTCTTTTTCTTCAGGATTAAATCCTAAATATCTTGCAATTTGATTGTTTTTCATCACTACTTTGGCGCCTACTACTAGTATTCCTGGTTGTCCTTTTGGTTCAAAAATCTCTACTGGAATTCCGTATGGTCCTGCATGTTTAATTATGATGTGAAAACTATTTTCAGGATTTTTAATTTCTTCAAACGAAAGGCTCTCGTGAATAACCCATCTTTCTACATTATCTCTCATCCTGGTTGTACTCATAAAAAACATCACACCATAGTTCTATATGATTCTAAATCCAATTGATTGCCTTAGTAAATTTACAATATTTCTAAATTCGAGTTTAGAAATAGCTCTTTTCAATATGTGAACAACAAACAAAAATTTGCTATATGTTTACATTAAATCCTGAATCTATTCCTGGAATTGATGCTGCAATCAAAATATTTACAATAATTCCAATTATCATAAATACAATACCTAGATAGAGACAATTTCTTGCTTTACGTGGATCATCTTGTCGTAAAATAAAAAATGCAATTATTCCTCCTATGACTCCAAAGAAAATTGGTAACAAAAACCATACGTTGCTTCTTGGTTTTTCTGGATATGTCATATTGTGTTACCTTATTTTGCAATTACTGCTTTTTTCTGCAATTGTGTTATCTCTATTTCAACTGTTTCTAAAGGATCTTCTACTTGATTACGTCTTATCGAAAACATTTTTGGTTTTTCAAAGTCATCTGTACAATCAGGACATGCATAAACTAAAACTCTGTGTTCGTTTGGGGCTTTAGGATTGGATAATCTTGGATAATATACCAATCTTGCACCGCAATCAACACAATATCTGTTGGCCCTTCTAGTTCTGACCAATGTAATCCTCCTGCATTATTCTTAATGTGCGATCATCTATTAGATCTATGTTGTCTAATAGAGTAAACTAATTACTAACAACCGATCAATGTTTCTATATTCGAATTTAGAAATATGTTTAATTTTATATGATGATTGTTTTTCATATGTCAAAATTTATGTTTCAAAACTCGAATTTAGAAATAAGAGCGCCTCCCACCAGACTTGAACTGGTGACCAACCGGTTAACAGCCGGTTGCTCTACCACGCTGAGCTAGGGAGGCACAAGTAAAGACCTTGCCAAAAGTGATTTAATCTTTCCGACTATGCAAATTAGACTAAAGTTTAGAATTGTTCAGTTAAATTTTGCAAAAAATTCTTTGATTTCTTTTGCATGACTTTCGACTAATTCGATTATTTCTAAATGTTCATCAGCTGTTGGTTCCCTTTGATGAACAATTTGAAAAGCACTAAGTGCAGAACCAACCATTTCTCCTACAAAAAATCCACACAAAAAATCTCCAATGTTTCCACATTCCCATGTTTCTCCAATTCTTGGAGATGCTCCTGCAGATTTGTATAGTTCTAATGTTTGTTCAATTAAATCTGTAGTTTGTTTTGAAAACTCGGGGTCTAGAGTCATTTGAAAAGAATAATTCTATTTGTCAATGCCTTTTTTCTTCTCAAATGCATAAATGCCGTCTAAGAATACTCTATGATCTTTGTTCTTAACTTTTGATTTAAGTTCAATATTTGCTGCAGTTTGAGTAATGTCTGTCCATACTTCTCCTGTAAGGATTACGTCTTCTCCTTTTGGAACTACTTTTGTGTTTCCTACAATATTTGTGATTCTTGGAGCTCGTTCACCTTGAAAGTTTTCAATTAGAATTTTTTTCCCTTCTACTTTTACTGTGATAGGAAAGTGTGAAAAAACAATTTTCATTTTTATTGTATATCCTGTTACTAAACCCTCACAAATATTTTTGATAATTGATCTTGCAGTATGTAGAATTGCATAATCTCTTTTCTTTTGATTAATTGCAGATAAGAGAACTTTGCCGTCGTTAACTTCTACATTAATTGGTATGCTTCTGAAACTTTTGTATGTTTTTCCTAATGGTCCTACAAATGATACCATGTGTTTATCTACTGATACTGTTACACCTTCAGGAATGTCTACCTGATCTTTGAATTCTTCTAGTTGATTAGTAGACATAACCTATCAAAAATCCTCCAATTCCTTTTTGCGATGCTTCATGATGAGACATTACTCCTTGGTTTGTTGTAACTAGAAGCATTCCACGATCGTATGCTGGTAGATACTGTTGTTCCCAATTATTGTATTCGTCATTTTTGACTTTGAATCTTGGGGATATGGCACCACACTTGTTAATTTTTGCTAATAGTTTAATTTTGAATTTTCCTCCTCTTTTGTCATCAATATGTTCGAACTCTCCAATGTATCCGTCTTTTTGCAAAGTTTTGAGAACTTCAATACCTAATTTTGATGTCGGAAGTATGACACAGTCTGATTTTCTTCGTGATTCGTTATTGTAAAGTGTGACAAATAGATTTGCTAAGATATTTGTTGCTGGCATGTTATATCACTTGTTTTTCCTGAACCCTAAAGATGTTGCGACTTCTCTGAAGCATCGTCTGCATAACATTAAATCATATTTTTGGATGACAGCTGTATAGTCTCCACATCTTTTACACCATTTTGAACCTCTTCCAAAGTCATGTTTTTTTCTACCTGTTGCTTCATAAGATCTATCTTTTGCCATTATGTTACGGTCACTCCAAATTCTTTTGCTAGATAATCTTTTGCTTCTTGACTTTTTATGATGTGTGATTTTCCTACTCTGGCTTTGTGTTTACTTCGTGTTCTTATTCCATATCCTGGTCTTGTTAATGTAACTGAAATACCTAAACCTAAAATTCCGATCTGTGGATCATATTTCACTCCTGGAATATCAATATGTTCTCTAATTCCAAATGAAAAATTACCAAAATTATCAAATGATCTGCCATTTACGGTGTTGCCTTTCGCTTCTAGTAATCTTTTTAGTAACGCCACGGCATCGTTGCCTCTAATTGTAACTGCAGCTCCGATTGGTTCTCCTTTTCTTACTCCCCAATCTCTTTGTGTTTCTTTTGCATTTCGTGCAGAAGATTTTTTTCCAGATATTTGATCAAGAGCTTTTCTTGCAATGCTAATTATGTCTCCTGATTTGCCTACACCCATATTCAATACCACTTTCTCTAATGAGATTTTTTTCATTGGGGATTCTGTTACTTGAGACATAAGATCACTTTAATTGAATAATTGGCTCCTCTTTTCCAATTGGCATAATGATGTCTGCGGGGATTTCAATTTTTCTATCTCCTAATGAGAGTATGACTCTTTTTGGCAGAATGAATGTTCCTTCTTCTATGGTTTCAATCTTGCCAATTCTTCCTGCATTATTTCCACGTGTTACTAATCCTTGACATCCTGTTTCTAATTTAATTACCTCTATAATTTTTTGATCTGGAATTTGTATTAGACATGTATCTCCAACATTTACTTTAGTATCTGAAATAATTGCACGACCATCATGGAATCCGATTTGCAATTTTCCTTTGTTGATAGTTGTCTTGCTTACAACTCTAACAAGTTTCTTAGATTTTTCTGATTCGTTAATCTTTATTGGTTTTAACAACTTGTCTTCTGTTGGAACTAGACGATAAACATCTGTAACATCTTGAAGTTCTACAACATCCATTAATCCAATTGCATGATGAAGTGATTTTCTTACAACTCCATCAATCTTTACTCTTCCAGAATATATTGCAGTCTTTGCTTCTCTTAAACTTGTAACTATATTCAACATATCTCTAAGAAATACTGCAGTTGGTACAGAATGATTCTTTTTATGTGGTCCTGGTTTGACTGTGATTACAAATCGTTTATCTTTTCTTGTAATTCCCCAGAATTGTGGGGCCATTTGTCTTTTGAGTTTTTTACTGCCTGAAATGCTTACCATTATTTCTCATCTTCCTCTTTTTTGACCTTATCTGCTACTTTTGTTTCTTTAGGAACCTCTTTCACTGTTTCTGATTTTGGTGCA
The DNA here is from genome assembly GCF_025699255.1 of Nitrosopumilus sp. Lineage (NCBI taxonomy): Archaea > Thermoproteati > Nitrososphaerota > Nitrososphaeria > Nitrosopumilales > Nitrosopumilaceae > Nitrosopumilus > Candidatus Nitrosopumilus sp. The sequence goes on from NZ_JAILWA010000001.1 coordinate 35,350, forward strand.
GTCTTTGGTTGATTGCTTGGATCTTTTCCTTCTAATTTTGCAATTCTCCATTTGTCTTCTCCATTTAGTGATGTAACAACTAGATTTGAAGTGTGAATGTAAACATCATATTTTTCACCTTTTGTTGCTTCTTTTTTAATACCCTCAACTGCAACACTACTTTTCTGTGTAGATATTTTAGAAATCTTGCCGTCTACTCCTTTGAATTCTCCTCTAACAATTTTGATGCTGTCTCCTTCAACTACTCTTACACTTCTTTTTCCATATTTTTTCTGAAGATCTTTTGAAAGTGCACTTCCAAGTTGTTTACTTTTTGTAGTGTAAGTTGATTGATAAATCATCTGATTGCGCATTTTTGTTGGTTTCATTTTATCATACCACCATTGATGCCAAGTTAGCTACTCTTGGCCATTTTTCTGTTGCTTCAGCTGCTACTGGTCCTTTGATGTCCGTTCCTTTTGTTTCTCCTTCTGGAGTAATTAACACTGCTGCATTATCTTCAAAACAAACTCTTACACCGTTTAATCTTCTAATTGCATATTTTTGTCTAATGATTACGGCACCGTAAACTTGTTTTCTTAATTCTGCAGGACCTTTTTTAACTACTACATTACAAAAGTCTCCCACAGATGCTGATGCTAGTCTTGATGATCTAGTGTGATGTCTTGGAACATTAATGACTTCTAAAATTTTGGCCCCTGAATTATCTGCACATACTATGTTTGCACCGATAGGAATTACTTTAGTTACATATGGTCGAAATTCTTCTACTCCTTTACCTGCTTGCTTTGCCATTATGCTTTAACCTCCACAACTACATAAGATACTGATTTTGAGATTGGTCTGCATTCTGCAGTCAATACGTGATCTCCTGTTTCGACATCTAAACATGCTGGTACATGTGCATGTATGGTACTTGTGCCTCTGGCATATCTCTTAAACTTGTTAAAGTAAATTGGGGCATCTTTTTGTAACGTAATTGTTTGTCTTGCTTTGCTTCCTGTAACTTTACCATCAAAGAGCTTTCCTCTAATTGATAAACCTCCGTGGAATGGACAATGCTTATCCTCACATTCTCTTGTTGGTTCTTTTACTTTTAATCCGATGTTTTGAGTCATGTTTTTCCTCCTATTCTGTCAAAAGGTCTTTTTGCAATTTTGGTACCTTCTATTTCGATTGATTTACCATCAACTGTGAATTCCCAATTGTTGGTATTTTTTGCAATTGTTTTTGCACCTTTTTTTGTATTAATCGTAAACATTGATTTTGTTTCATTAACAATTCTTCCATTTAATCCTATTATTTCGGGATTAGTAGACTGAACAATTTTGGTTTCTAATCCGATTAATTCATGTGAAAATATGTTATCTACATTAATCATTTTTCTTTCCTCATTTCGTTCAATCTAGTTAGCATTCTTGCAATGTCATGACGTATTGGTTTAAGTTTACCGCTTTCTTTTCTCAATGTTCCTTTAGAAGCATCAATTCTAAGTTTAGCAAGTTCACTACGTGATTCATTGATTTTACTTTTAAGATCTTTTTCGTTTAATTGTTTTATCGTTTTCATACTGAGTCTGGTCATTTCATCTTGGCCTCCTCCTCTTCTAATGTGTCAATGGATTCCATTTTCTTTGCTTCTAATGCAATTCTCTCTGATTCTGATTTGGCTTTATCTGCCTTACCTTTAACTTTAACAACTTCAACTTTAGCTCCTTCAACATCAATCTCTTCAACTTTGATTTTTTCATCTTGTGCTTGTTTTGCTTTCATTGCTTTTTCTGTTCTCATTTCAAATTCTGGTATCAGTCTTTCTTTTCTAGCAATTCTGATTCTGATTCCAATCAAACCCATGGCCGTTTTGACATGTGCGATGTCTTCATCCACAACAATTTCGGCATGATGTCCTGCTCTTGGTAAAATTCCTTGAGTATGTTTTTCAAATGCAGAACGGTCTCCTCTAAGTTTTCCTGATATTGTAATTTGAACGCCCATTGCGCCTCCTTCCATAATTTGTTTCAAAGTCCACATTGTTGCTCTTCTAAATGCAGTTCCTCTTTCCAAGTGGGACGCCATCCTATTACACATTACACTAGGTGCAAGTTCTGGTTTTTCAATTTCAACCACTGAAATTTGTGGATTTTTTAATCCAAAATCTGTCGCTAGTTTTTCAGTAAGTGTTCTTATTCCTGAACCTTTTCTTCCAATGACAATTCCTGGTCTTGTTACATGTAATGCTACTCTGGTTCCTACAGGTGTTTTTGAAATTTCTGCATGTGAAAACCCGGCATCTTTGATTGCTTCTCTAAGATAATCTTTGAGTAGCATCATGTTGTAGTTGTCTTTAATTACATTTTTTACTGCAGACATTTCTAAATCTCCTTTGCCACCAATTCTACATGTGTTAATACATTGTTCTTTGGAGTAGCTCTACCCATTGCTCTTGGGATGAATCTCTTTACAATTACTCCTTTGTGAACTGTTGCATTAACAATTCTTAATCTGTCTAAATCCATTCCTTTGTATTCTGCATTTGATTCTAAATTGTCTAATACTTTGATGAATTCTTTTGCAGTTTTTTGTGGATATCTTCCAGACATTACTCCCGGATCTGGTCTGTGTCCAACTTGATTCTTATATCTTCTAAATGGAACTGCTCTGTTCTTATCAACTACTGCAATAAGATAATCTCTTGCTTTCTCAATTGATAATCCTTTGATGGAAACTGCAACTTCTCTAGCATGTTTATGTGAAATATCTTTTTCCCTTAATGAAGAACGTACGTGTCTGGTTGGATCATAATTTTGGAAAGCGTAATCGAATCTACCCATAACAATCACTTCAATGGTACATAGAGACTGGATCTTGATGCACCAACACCTGGGGCACCGTGTGAAACTCTCTTGTTTGTTATTACATATTCTCCTAGATAATGTCCAATCATCTCAGTTACTATTGCAACTGGTTGGAATTCTTTCCCTGAAAATACATTTACTGTAACACCTACCATGTATGGCAGAATAATTAAATCTCTAACATGAGTCTTTATTGGATTTTTTATTTTTCCTGCTTTTGCAGCTTTGATTTCTTCAATAAGTTTTCTTTTTCCATCTGTGATTCCTCTTGTAAGAGATCGTCTTTGCCTGGAATTGAATAATGTAAATAATTTTTCTAATGATAAAGCATCAAGTTCCTCTTGTGGAATTCCTCTGTATAAAAATTCTTTAACCATTTTTCTTCTCCATTGTTGTACTTCGAGTTTTATGGTCCATATTATAGCATTCCTATCTTCGTTGCCAAATCTCTGGCCTTTTCAGTATTTTCAAACTGCACAAAAGCTTTTTTGCCATAAATTGTTCTTGCAGTGTTTACTTTTTTGACTTTTTCATTGTAAAGTGTATTTACTGCTTCTGAAATTTCAGTTTTATTTGCAGATATTTCTACTATGAAGCAAATCTTACTTTCGTTTTCAACCATAGCAAATGTCTTCTCAGTAATGTAAGGTTTAATGATAATTTTCATTGCTTGATCTACATTCATTGTCTTTTCACCATGATCTCCAAATGTGTTGATTTAATTTTTCCAATTTCTTCGATTGCTGATTTTGAATAGACTGTTAATCTAATTGGATCTGAGCCTGGTGCTAAATCTAAAACACTTAATTCTTTAACACTTCTAACGTCAACTCCAGGAATTGCGCCAACTGCTTTTGATAAGTTTGCTGAATCTGTAGTTACAAATAAGACACTTTTTCCAACTTTCTTGCTTCTACCTCTAAGTCTTGATTGACCTGAACGTGGTTTTCTTGCATCCAATCTTTCAATATCTTGTGTTAACTTTAATGATTCTAGAACTTTGGTAATCTCACTTGCCTTGGAAATTGTTTCGATGTCATTTGATACAATGATTGGAAATGATTCTATGCCTTTGATTTTATGTCCTCTGCTTTCTATAAGATCTTTTGATGCTGTTGCTGCAATAGCTGAACACAATGCAAGTTTATTTTCTTTTTTGTTTAGTTTTTTGTAAATTACCTTTTCGACTATTGGTGGGTGTGCTTGTCTTCCTCCTCTGGTAGATGCGACTTCTGCTCCTTGCCCTTGTCTGCCTCCTCCTCCGCCTTGCATTCTTGCAACACGTGATACTCCTTGACCTGTTGGAGGATCATTCGAATCTGCAACAACATCCATTCCTGCCATTGGTTTTCTCCCTTGTTTTTGGAATTTATGAGATGTTAGATTAGTGAAAGCCTTGTGAATTAGTTCTCTTCTAAATGGAGTTGAGAAAACAATTGGAAGTTCTATGTCTGTATCTTTAGTTCCAGTTGTTGTGTAAGAGGATGTTTTCATTATACAACTACCTCCAAGATATTTGGTTTGTTAATTTTTGTTGGAACATTTCTAATTTGACTTCTTAATTTGATTAATCTTTTGTATGTGCCTGGAACTGAACCTTTTAGAATAATGAAATCTCCTTTAACTAAACCAAAATGTTTGAACCCTCCTTCAGGATTAATTTTAATCTCATTTGATTCTGTGTTTCCCATGATTAGAATTCTTTTGTCGTATTCTACTCTTTGATGAAAACCTGTTTGTCCTGCTCTTGGAACTGTGTACATAACACTTTGTGGTGAAATTGGACCCAATGAACCAACTTCTCTAACTGTTTTTCTTGATTTGTGCTGTTTCTTCTTCACATTCCATCTTCTCATGACTCCTTGCCATCCATGACCTTTTGTAATTGCTGCAACATCAACGGATGAACCTGTTTCAAAAATTTGATCAATTTTAATTTCTTTTCCTAATGATTCTTTAACATGTGCAAACTGCTTTTCAATATCTCCACCACTAACAGATGCTTCAAAGATGTATGGCTTTTTCTGTTCTAATCCTGCTGCTCTTGGAGATACTGCAACAATTGCAAAAATTTCTTTAATTTTTCTTAATCTTGATTCTGCATTTTCAATTGAACCTGAAGTATTTTTTATTGTGATTTCTTTTGCAATGCTTTTTGGAATGTCTTCTGCATATACATCAAATTCTGCATGTTTTCCATCATGATCTTTTGAATATCCTCTAATCCCTAAAACTAAAACTGGTGGAGTAACTAACACTGTTCCCAGATTCACTAGTTGTTTTCCTGCATTGGGTACTTTTTCTCGATCATCAATGCTGACAACTTGGACACATCCTGCTTTGAATCCACAATGTGCCAAAATTTTTGGTTCATCTGATGCTGATAATTTTGGCCAAGCTCTTATTCTGGCTTCCATGCTTCTTGCACGCACTCTTGGTGAATATGCAAGACTTCCTCTACGTGGTTGGTGTCTTTTTCGAGCTCCCATGACTAAAACGCATCATCGAATTCCCTCTATTAAACCATGTGAGATATCGTTAACTGCTAAAAAATTTTTGGTTAACCAACTGTGCCTAATTTATTATGGTGAAATCAACTCGTTAATTGAATTCCAAATGGTGTATCCGCCTATAATGATCCCTATAATTCCTAATCCTATCGCCATTAACAAAAAATTTTTTCTTTCAGCCATGATGTTAGCTCTGAGCATTGATAATGGATAAAGTTCCAAGTAGTGCTTCTTCTAATCTTACAGTTTCAGTAGCTTGATTTGGAAAAAAGTTTAATGATTTTGCGTTTTGTACTTTGTTCATTCTTCCGCCAATGATCTCATGAATTCCTTTTTCGGGAGATCCAAATACTACTAGAGTAGATTCATCTGATTTTTTGTATTTTGATAAAAGATCATTTGTTATTGGTTTGCCCTTTCTTGATGTCAAAATAATGTTTCCTTTCCATTCTGATAATACTGAAAATAAATTTGCTCTCTCTTTTACTGAATATCCCCAATATGATGGAATATCTTTTCTGTCTATTTCCTTCACTGACAATCTTGGATATCCTTCTTTAAATTGAACTGTAACTCGTTTTCCAGTTGACATATTTCCATAATATTGAATTAATTGATTAATTCCAACATCTACAAATTTTTTCCCCTTTACACTAACTACAATTCCTTCTCTGATGTCTCCAGATTTAATTTTTTTAGAATTAACTGGTGTAACGTGACTTGGAATTTTTAATGGCTGTAAAACTCCTGCAAATTTTAAATCATTCATTTTTGGAAACAATCTCCTTCGCAAAAATTGAGGTGTTTCTAAATATTTTAAAATCATTACTAGTAATGCACCGTCTGATTTGTTATTTCCTTCTTGATACACATAGATTGTATCAATTTTAAAAATTGCACAGGCTCTTGCTAGAACTGAAATCTTTCGAGTTTTATCTATTTTTAAAGACTCATCTGATAATGCAGACTGGGGAATTGCAACAGATAATTTCAATGTAATTTAATCTCACAGGTGCTCAAAACAATTATTTTTGTTCATGTGGGTATTTTTCTTTTGCAGCATTAGCATATTGGGTAATCTGCTCATCTGAAACTAATTCATACAAGCCGTTTTCTTTTTTGATATGTGCCATTCTGATGTGGCTTGTTCCTTCTTTGTCTTCACTTGATAGATAAATTCCTGCAGCTGCTAATGTTGCAGCATCATCAAGTGAAAGATCTTCTTTGTATGTTTTCTCTAAAAAGTCTGTTACTTGATCAGAACCTGAACCTATCGCAATTGCATCATACGAAATGTATGTTCCACTAGGATCAGTCAAATACAATTGTGGTGTATTGTTTACAACTCCTCCTAAAATCAGTGCAACTCCGTAAGGTCTCACTCCTGCATATTGTGTATATTGTTGACATTGATCAGCTAAATGTTTTGCAATGGTTTCAACTTCTACTGGTTCATCATAAATCATTTTGTTACTTTGTGAAAAGAATCTAGCATTATCTACTTGACTTCTTGCATCTGGGATATATCCTGCAGCTGCTACTCCTACATGATCATCAATTTGGAAAATCTTTTGAGCAGTGTCTGAAATTTGTAATTTTCTTGGTTTTTCTTCCACTGCTATGACAATTCCTTCTTTACATTTTACACCAACTGCAATGGTTCCTCTTCTTACAGTTTCAATTGCATATTCTACTTGGTATAGTCTGCCATCTGGTGAGAATACCGTAATTGCTCTGTCATAACCTTGTTGTGCAGGAAGCATTTGATTGCAATGCTTTGATTATACAATTTAAACCATGCCAATAATTGAATACGATAATTGGTTTGATCGGAGCCTGTATGAATCTCATTTTATTTGTCAAACCTTAATTTGAAACCAAATTCATCATGAATTTGTGAAATTTGAAATTGAATTTTTTGGACATGAAAATATTCGTTCCAATCATCAAAAAACAATTGAAATTACAAAAGAATCTAACTTGACTCCTCGAGGTGATTGCATTGTTGGTGTTAATGCAAAATCTAGCTGTGCTGATTTACCTGCGAGTCTTAAATCAAAACTAAAAAATCCTGATGTCAAAATAAAATTTTCAATCCGCGTTGACGGCGAATCTTTTATAATTGAGGGCAAGGGACATCCTGATCTTATTTTGTCTCACTCTGAAGATATTGTTATTAGAAAAAGTGATTTTATTTGCCCCCGAACTCTAGGAATACAATGTGACAAAGCATCTGATTTGTTACCTAGAAGCATGGTGAAGAAATTACAAAATCCAAAAACTCTTGGTATTTTTACTATCATTGTTGATTAAAACTGTGACAATTTTATAGGTAAAGTTTTGATTGTTTTTATGGGCAGAAAAACAAACTTTTTTCTTTTAATTCCACTAGCAACTTTTGCTGCAATAATAATTGGATTTGGAATGTATAATACTATTTGTAAAAATTCAAACATTCCAATAAACTGTTGAATTTTTCCAAACATTCCTATTTCTTGTTTTTGTTCATTAATTTTTTAATTACTATAAACCCGATAACCATTCCAACCAAACCTATTCCTGTAATTGCATAAAGTTCACCAGCATAACTTCTAGGCTCTCTAAAGTCTATGGGATTTGGTTTTTTTTCTATGTTTTCGTTTATTCCAGTGTGGTTTATGGGAATGATTCGTAAAATTTTATCATCGTTTGTTTTTGGAATTCCTCTTCCATCTTGATTACTAGTCAGAATATACAAAAAACCATCTGGGCCTGTTTGTATGTCTCTTAATCTTCCAAATTCATTTTCAAATAATTTTTCATGGGATTTGACCAAATTTTGAGAATTAAACTCAATTACATGTAGATGATTTCCACGTAATGTTGCAACAAAATATTTTCCTTTCCACTGAGGAATTTTATCGCCATAATAAAATTCAGCTCCTGAAGGTGCCCATGTTTCATCTCCTGAATGTAAAATTGGTGTTTTCATGTTGTCTTTTTTTTCATCTCCGATAATGGTTGGCCAACCATAGTTTTTTCCTGCAATTATGTGATTTACTTCATCATGAGCAACTCCTCTCCATCCTGAAGGTCCATGTTCAGTAGCAAACAAATTTCCTGATTTATCCCAATCAATTCCTTGAGGATTTCTGTGTCCTATAGAGTAGATTGGAGAGTTTTTCCATGGATTGTCCTTTGGGATTGTTCCATCAGAATTTATTCTGAGAATTTTTCCTCCTAATGATTTCAAATCTTGGGATAAATCTGGTAGACCTGCCTCGCCTGTTGTAACGTAAAGTTTTCCATCCGGCCCAAATTGAATTCTGCCTCCATCATGAAAAGGTCCTCCTGGAATCTTATCAATCAACACTTTATCTTCAATTAGTATACCATCTGTAAATTGGTATCTTACAAGTTTGTTAGATGTTGTTAAAAATTCATTGGTGGTATAATACACGTAAATGTAATTGTTTTCTGAAAATTCTGGATCAACTGCAATTCCCAACATTCCTCCTTCTACTCCGCCAACATTTAATGACAAAAGAGGGTCATCTAACAATATTCCGTGCTGAATAATCCTAAGATGCCCGTTTCTTTCAGTAAATAGAATTGTTCCATCAGGTAACCAATCTATGCTCCATGGAATCGTTAGATTGTCTGCTACAACCTCAATTTTTATTCCCTCTTCTGGATATTCTTGAGCAAATGAAACTGGAATAAGTGATAATAATATTACTATGATGATAAATTCTTTCACTCTTTAACAAAACCTGTTTTTGCATTAAATGTTTGTTACAAAATAATCACAATCAAAAATGATCATGTTTTGTTAATTCTCCTTTAGCAAGAATCTCTTAAGGAATGATGATTCCTAGTTTTTCATGGTAAAACCTACTATAGAATTACCAATTTCTAAGAAACCTACTGATATAGAACTAAAAAAACTTAAAGATTATTTTAAAGAAATGCCTGTGTCTGAAATTCTTACAGGTCTAAAATTTGCAAAAAATCGATGGTCTGCAAAAGATGCAGGAACTTTAAAGGTTGGTAGAAAAAGTATTATCCAAAAAGAAGTTCATTCTGTAACTACTGAACAAGCACAATGGCGATTAAAAAATTGGAAGATGATGATAGCAAATTATCGTAGACGTGGATATAGCTATCCTACAATATCTAGAATAAAGAAAATTTTGGTTCAAAAAAGTAAAAAGAAATCAAAGTGATTGAAAAAATTATTGTTTTAACACGTTGATGATTTTTAGGATGTCCATCCTCTACTAATTATTTTTTCAACGCTTGTTGTTTTCACACATGCTGGTTCTCCTGAATGTTTAAAGATCAATTCCATTGATGATTTACATTGTATATCTTTTGGTGCAATTCCTTCTTTGATTTGTTTTAGTGGGGACAAAATCGTTGTTTGTTCTGGTTTTTCATTATTGGTAGTCATTTTTAATGATTCATCAAGCTCGACTGTCTTTTTTGATTCATCTTTTGGTTTTTCATTGGTAGTCATTTTCATTGATTCTTCTAATTCTATTTCTATGGATTCTGCAAAAACCATTGGCATGCTTATTGCTATTGATAAAATTAAAAATGCAAACATGATATTATTCATTCTGAATATTGTATTTTATGTTAAGATTAAAACTTTTTTTTAGATAAAGATATCTGTTTTTTTCTCAACAATTTGTTGTTTGAGTGAATCAGGCACATCTGGAATTGATGATTTAGTTTGTCCTGCTATGACGCTGTGAGCTTCTTCAAGAATTGCCAATGTGTCTGCATTTGCTTCCGGAGCTGCACTCATGCTGTCTCCTATACCCATAGATGAACCAGACATTACATCTCCTAATATCTGAGATAAATCTTGCATGGATGCATTTGCTTCTGGCATAATTCCACTAAGTGAAGGGCTTAGACCTTTGATTATTGCCATGCATGGACTAAGTGTAACTACTACATCTCCTAATTCTGACACCGTGTCTAATCTTAGTTTAACCTGCTCCATGGACAATTTTGCACCACTTACCATGTTTTTCATCTTTCTAACCTGTGCTAACTCTCCAGCATATGCTTGTGCATATCCATTTTTGTTATTTCTTTGAGCATTGACTATTTTTTCAAAAATCATATCATGTTTTTTCTTTAATTTCTCATCAATTCCATCTAGTTTAGATATTTGAAATTGTAATTTTTTTTGTGCAAAATCTATCTTGTTTTTTAGAGGTTCATCAGGCTTTACTTTGCCCATGACTCGCTGAGATATGCTTTCTCCCTCTGTTTTATTCCAAGAATTGCTGATCATGCATTAAACCTGAATACCATTGAATTTTTTGTTTTAAACAGATTTGTCACTCATGGTGATGTAACTGGAGTTACAATACCATAGAGTTACACTATCCAAAGGTAAATGTAAAAATTTGAAATCCTTTACCCTTTACGTTTATTTCAAGAACATGAGACTCACTAGATTCACTATCGATGATGTTGTATAATCCTGCATCTGAAACATGTAAAGTATTTTTATCCATCACGTCATTTCCTGAATATTTTTCAGATAGGGGGATTCCGTCAAGAAATATCTCTAATTCTGCAGAATTTTCAGTTACAATATTTACTTCTTTTGCGTTATACAGCAACTTGATGATCCCTTTTTCAGAAACTAATTCCATGCTGTCCTCATTATTTTTCCACTCTCCTATTGGGTAGAACTTGTGCAAATCTATTTTATCTGGTTCTGAATATGCTATAGTTTTATCTGGTTGGAATCCTTCTTCACTTCCTAACTGGTTTCTGTTTTGTGCAAACTTGTAACCAAAATATAATTCAGGAGTTCTAAATAATGTATGTTCAAATTCTTTAATATCTACTAATGAATATGCTGATACTTCTAATCCTAAGGATTTAGATCTTTCTTCTAATAATTTTTGAATTACTTTTTCAGTTTCTTGATATCTTCCTTCTCCTATGTGATCATATCGTAAATAACCTTCATGGTCTGCAATGTATTTTCTTGGCCAATATCTATTTTCAAAAGCTTTCCAAGTTTCCATGTCATTATCCATAACTACTGGATACTTGATTCCATGTTTTTCAATTGCCATCTTTACATTTTCAGAATTCTTTTCAAATTCAAATTCAGGAGAATGAATTCCTATAATCAACAATCCTTGATCAGAGTATTTGTCATCCCATGCAATGATGTATGGTAATGTTCGAATACAATTGATGCAACTGTATGTCCAGATGTCATATAAAATCACTTTGTCTTTCATTATTTTTTGCAACTTTTGAGGGGTGGTGTTTAGATAATCTGCAATTCCAACAAGTTGTGGTGCTTTTTTGAATCCTGATTTATCTATAATCGAAGTTGAATTAATTTCTATGAATGCTGTTGATGGTTGTGGTTCTTGATCTAATGTAGAAAAGATCGTGCCTAAAATTCCCAAACCTGCAGCAATAATGATTCCTAGAATTAACCCTGTTTTAATTTCTGAATTCATTTCATCATCCTAACAATACCAACTCATTTAGAAGTGGAAAATTTGCAATATATGCAAGTTGATTTGTAAATACTAAAATTCCTAAAATGATTATGAATGCGCCCAAAATTATGTTGTAATATTTTAGATGCTTTGTCATCGAACGAATTATCTTTGTTGCTCGTGAAAAAAATACTCCCATCAGAATGAATGGAATGCCTAATCCAAAAGAATATGCAAGAAGCAAGCTAAAAGAAATTGATGGTGTTGTTGCTGCTAAAGTTAGAATTGTTCCAAGAATTGGGCCTACACATGGCGTCCATCCTGCAGCAAAGGCCAATCCAAATACAAATGACATTGGATAGCTGGTTTTTGAATTTTTAGGAAAGAATTTTTTTTCTACATTCAATCTACGAATTTTTGTTGATAATAACAGAAACATTCCAAAAGAAATAATGATTATTCCTCCTACCATGTTTAGGGTTTCTGTAAATTCATTAGCTGCGCTTGAAAGCACACTATTTATCAGCACTCCTAATGTCGAAAATACTACTGAAAACCCTAAAACAAAAAATATTGTATTGAATATTATGTTGATTCTATTTATTGATAAAACTGATCCATTTTTAGAACTTAATTCAGTAACTGTTGTTCCAGAAATATAAGCTAGAAAAGCAGGAATCATAGGCAAAATACAGGGTGCAACAAAAGATCCTAACCCTGCTAATAGTGCAACGAAAATTGTTGGATCTGCCATATGTAAAATTTGTAATTTTTACTTTAAAGCATTCTTCCAATTCTATTCTAACTTTTGTTTTCAATCCCTTTTTAACTGGGCAATTATCAATTTTGATATGAATAAGCGATTTATCATAGTTGGAATTGCTTTAGGTATTGTGGTTGCTCTTGCGGTAATTATAGGTTCACCTGCAATTGGTGGCTTTGATGCTATGCGATAGATGATTCTGCAATTTTTCTATGTTACTGAAACTGTTCCAAACTCAATTGTTCTTGAGATGCTTTTTCCGTCTATATCATATCCACTAATTTGCATCTTCATATTGTAACTTCCAATTGGAATCTGACCTGTTGAACCTGTAGTTGCTGGGGGATTTTTTGGTGTTGAAAAAGTAAGTTCAATGATTTCCCCTACTGGAAAAGCAATGCTATCTTGAACAGAATTAACATCGGTAGAATTTGCCTGTAAAATCATTGCTGCATAAGTGTTTGAACTGGAAATATCCTCAAAGGTTAATCGTGTTCCTTCATATGTAATCCATGCTGTATTTGGACCTCCATTACTAATTGATAATGTACTTGTTTGATCTGCATCAATTGTCACATATGACTGAAAAGACTCTGCAACTGAAGGATATTGTAAATATGAACTCTCTGGATATCCTGACAATGAAACATCATCAATTCTCATATCCATATCTAATCCACCGATGAATTCCATATCTAATACAAGTCGTTCCGAATTTGTAAAATTAGTCCAACTTACAATTGATGTTGTATAATTGAAACTATTTAGGAATTCATCATTTTCTTTTCCGTCAAGAAATTTTAATGGATAACTACTGTTTGTAACAATATTAGATTGAACAATGCCTGCACTATTTGTTTTATTCATGAAAAATGTTACAACGTGTGCTGAATTTCCGTAATTTGTATTGTAAAGATCTGTGACTTCAGTTGATGACAATGCATGATTATCCCAATGCAACAAATCATCAATACTACCAACAAATCCTTCATTTGGATTACTGTCTTCTGCCCCGATGAAATTCTCATCTGTGTTGACTTGACTGCCTCCACTACCTATACTACTTACATCTATAGATGTTGCATTGATGTATAATTCACATTGATGAGTACCTGGTCTTACAGCGACTAGATGCTGCCAGTTACCATTTTCATAATCAAATCCACTAGATTCACATGTTGTGGGAGTTCCACCTGAACTAGTTCTAAATGTAAAATAAACATCATCATCTACATCTATTCCTATCTCATAATAGTCGCTATTGCTATTTTCATTTACACGATAAAGAACTTGATTATAGTTTGTCCCATCATCTGCATTAAACCATAATGAAGTTGAATCAGGATAACTTCCAATATCATTTTCACTTTCATTATCTAATTCGATATAATCTCCTCCATCAAATCTAAATGCTCCAGAACCATGTGGACCTCCAGTTGTTTGATGTGTTGGTCTCTCGCTTCCAGAACCTAGATTGTGCCCATTTGTATTTCCGGTAGAGTCCTCGGGGGAGGCATTTTCTTCAAAATGAAATTTCATGTTCAATGAATTATCATCTATCAAACTATCTGGAAATGGTGCACTAAAGTAAGTCAAACTTGCATTCCATACACCGGCGGGAATATTGATTGCCCCTCCATAATTTGTGAAAAACTCTGGGTTATCTGTTTCAACTGAAATTGACAATCCGTTAGAATCTGGATCTCCTGAAAACATCTGGTATTCACCATTAGGTGTAGCAGTAGTTTCTCCATGAAAAATTAAACGGTCTTTAATTGAAGGCGATATTAATTCATTAGATGATAAGGATGTTTGAGATTGTTGTGCAAGCAAAACGTCGTTAACTGTTACTGTTGTAGATGCAGTATTTTGTGGCAATCCATTTTCAAGTGAAGCAGTAAAAGTAATTGTATCTCCAAGAGTTCCTGAAATTTCATATGTCCATGTAAAATATGCAGTATCTCCTTTGCTTAAAGTAGAAATTTGATTTGGATCCATATCTGATATCAATGTGAAATCACCCGTTCCAGTTGTTTGAGGGGTTTTCATTGTTGGTTTGATGTTTAGAAGTGTGTCACTTTTTGTCATATTGTTTGTAACTGCTAACAATAGTGTAGTTCTAAATCCATCTGAAACCGTTTCAGGTAATGACATAAGTTTAAGATCTATGACTTCTTCATTAGGAGAGTTGATGGTAAATTCTTTTCCAAGTCCTCTCTGTGTTACTATTTTGATTGAATATGCTTGTGATTCTAGTGCCTGAAGTTCTAATTCTTGACCTATATTCATAATTGTCTCTTTAGGTGTTGATATTTTATTAAGTGTAAAATTTTGAAGTGGCCATGTTGAATCCGTTACATTATTTATCCAAAACCTAGTAAAATTTATTGGAATTTCTCCTGTGTTGTATATTGTTAAATTAAATTTTCCTGCATCAATTCTTGCATTTGTAATTTCAAAATCTTCTTTTGATTTGTCTTGAATTTCAATCATTTTAAAAACAACTTCGTCATTCACTTTTTCAATTAGATTCATACTATACGTAAAATATCCTGCAGTTGAGCTTAAAACGATTACAAGAAAGATCATCCCTATAACACTGCTTAAACCTCTACTTTTAATCATACTAACCTAATACTATATTACGATGTTAAAATATTATTTACTAAAATTTTATGTACTAATCTGTGTCTGGATTATGTTCCCTCTTTCAGTTGAACTTTGAATATCTAAAACACTAAATGATGAAAATGATGGATCATTTATAGGAACTACAATGCTTGAATTTGGTCTAATTTCTCCTTCTGAAATACTGTGAATTTTACTAAACCCTGAATTTTTTTCTGATATGGTTATTTTTTCAATATCTATTCCAATTTTTCCATTATTGGTAATTATCACAATAATTGTGTTACAAGGTGAATCGCTGCAATATACATATTCAAACGTCGCTGATTCATTTAGCTTGTTTGTATAGTCATCTACTGTTTTTGACATCTCAATTTGTTGCGTTGATAATGATGTTTGACTCCATACAACTCCTGCACTACCTAAAATACACACTGCTGACATCATTATGGCTGAAGTAACTATTGTTGCTAAACCTCTTCTTTTTTGAATGTGTTTGGATGTCATATTTTATTTCCCATTTTTGGGAATTTATTTTAAAGTCTGTTATTCTAATAACAAACTACTCTAATATGATATTATTATATGAGTTTATTAATAAATATTGAATTTTTTAAAAGATTTTTCAAAAACACTTAGAGCTTTTTCAATGTCCTTGTCTGATAACCATGCTGTAACTGAAACCCTTAATCTTGCCTTGTTTTTAGGAACAGTTGGATATCTTATTGGTTGAGCATATACTCCATTATTGAATAAAAATTTCCCAAATTCAAGTGCCTTTTTTTCATTACCAATAATAATCGGAATAATTTGTGTAGGGGATTTTATTTCATATCCTAATTGTTTAAGGCCTCTTATCAGCATTTTTCTGTTTTCTTCTAATTTTTTTTGTTGTTTGCATCTGTTAGTTTGGAATCTTTTGTATGAATAATCTATTAAAAATGATGGAAGTGCAGATGTGTAGATAAAAGATTTTGATTTGTTAATGCACAAATCAACAATATTGTTTTGAGATGCAATATATCCTCCAAATGATCCTAATCCTTTACTTAAACTACTGATATACAAATCAATTTTTTTTGAAACATTAAAGTGATCTGGAGTTCCTTTCCCGTCTTTACCTAGTACAAAATCCCCATGTGCATCATCTACAATTGTGATTGCGTCAGATTTTTCAGAAATTTCTGTCATTTCTTTTAATGATGAAATATCTCCATCCATACTGAAAACACCTTCAGTAATCACAAACTTGTTTTTTCCTTTCTGTTTTATTTTATTCTTCAAATCCTCCATGTCATTGTGTTTGTAAATTGAAACTTTTGCATCTGTCAGCTTACATGATTCAATTATGCTTGCATGATTTAATTCGTCACTAAATATGATGTCTCCTTTTTTTGCAATAGCTGAAATTGCTCCCAAATTTGCCATGTATCCTGTCGGAAAAATCAAACTATTTTGTTGTGATTTGTGTTTTGCAAGTCTTTCTTCTAATTTCTTATATTCTTCATCATTTCCTGAAACTAACCTTGAACTTGATTGTAATTGTTTAATGTGAATTTTAGTTGTAGGAATTCCTAAATAATCATTTGAACATAAATTAAGCAATTTTTTGTTATTGATTGTTATTTGCGAACCATGATTTGTCACATATCGTAATTTCCTGTATAGGTTTTTTTTCTTTAATTCTTCTAATTCCAAATCTATGAAATTTAGTTTATGTTTGGAGGCCAATTTTTTCTATCAATTTTCTATCTTTTTCAGCCTTATTTCCACCCATTGTTAGGTATCCTTCAGTGATAATCCCATTTGCCCCGCTCTGAAGAAGTTCTTCTCCTGAATCTCCCAATTTTGATTCTCTACCTCCAGAAATTTTGATAACTGATTCTGGAAGTAGAAATCTAATTACTGAAAACATCCTTACTATTTCGGAATTTGGAAGATCTGTTTGTAATTCTAAAGGCGTTCCTGGCATTGGAACAAGTATGTTTATGGTTACTTCTTCTGGAAATAACCTTCCTAGTTCTATTGCGAGCTCTAATCTTTGTTCTCTAGTTTCTCCTAATCCAATAATTCCACCAGTACATAATTCTAAACCGGCGTCTCTTGCTATTGCTAATGTTTTCAATCTGTCTTCATATGTATGAGTTGTACAAATTTCAGAAAATTTTGATTTTGCTGTTTCTAAATTATGATTATATCTTTTTACATTAAGTTCTTTTAATTTCTCTGCTTGTTTTGTTGTTAAAAATCCTAAACTACACTCTACACTAATTCCAACTTTGTCATTAATTTCTGTAATGATTTTACATACTTTTTCAAAATCTTTAGGTGATGGCTCTCTCCACGCTGCCACAAGACAATATGATTCTGCACCATCTTCTTTAGCTTTTTGTGCTTTTGAAACTACATCTTCTGGTGATGGTAATTGGTATGTTTCTATACCTGTATCAAAAAATGCTGATTGTCCGCAAAATGTACAGTCTTCACTACATGCATTTTTTTTAATATTGTTTAATTGTTCTACATCTACTTTTTTACCATTAAAATCCTGTGTAATTTCATTTGCAGATTTTGCTAATTCACTTAAAAACTCTTCAGGAATATTCAATAATTTTTTTGCATCCTCAGAGGATATTCCTATACCTGAAAAAACTTTTTCTTTACATTCTTTAATAATTTCTAGAGAATTCATACTATTTTTACGAAATATTCTATTTATAACAATAATGGATAGGTTAACCTTCTCTCAAGCAGGGGGTTAACAGTCAAATTATTTTTGGTATCGTGGCCTTGATTGTTTGGATTGTTCTGTTTAGGAGTAATTCTAGTTCATTTTCCGATATTGCCAAAGGGGGAACAAGCATGACTATGTTGCCTAATGTGCGGAGATAGATACCTTGTTTTCTTCCTTCTTCAAAGAATATCTTGTTAATGGATTTTTTAGGATGAATTGGCGTCTTTCTGTCTTTATTTGTAACTAGTTCTATTCCCATTAACATTCCTTTATGCCTAATATCTCCTACAACACCTATTTCAGAAATTTCTTGATAGAATTCCTCAAAAACCTTGGATGTTTTTTGTATTTTTTTAATGAGTTTATTTCTTTGATACATTTTGATATTTTGATTCGCGATTGCAGCTGCAATAGGATTACCTGTATATGTATGTCCGTGAAAGAGATGCTTCCAATCATTGAAATCTCCCAAAAATGAATCATATACTTTTTTGGATGTTAAGGTTGCAGCCATTGTTAGATATCCACCAGTTAACATTTTTCCATATGCTACAATATCTGGAATGCTTTTTTGTTCTTCATATTGTATCATTGATCCCAATCTTCCAAACCCCGTTGCTATTTCATCTAAAACAAACAACACATGATATTTTTTGCATAATTGACTAATCTTCTTTTGAAAATCTTTTGGATAAATGATCACTCCTCCAGCTACCTGTGCCCCACTTTCCATGATGAATGCTGCAATGTCATTATTTTTTGAAAATCTTTTTTCAATTTTATCTAAACAATAATTCTGATAATCTAAAAATGTAAATCCTTTTGGAATTCTGTATTTATTAGGAACTGAAAACTGTACTGTTGAGAATAATTGTTTTCTGAATTTTCCAAAAAATTCTGGAACATACCCTACAGACATTGCACCAAATGTGTCGCCATGATACCCGTTTTCAACTGTCGCAATCTTTGTCTTATTTTTCTCTCCTATATTTTTCCAATACTGTAATGCAATTTTTATTGCAATTTCCATTGCTGATGAACCATTATCAGAATAAAACACTCTGTGCATCCCAGGGGAAATTTTTACTAGACTTTCTCCAAGGCTTTCTGCAGGTTCATTTGTTAAATTAAACATTGAGGAGTGTTGGAGTTTTTTACTTTGATTTATGATGGCTTTGACTAGTTCTGGATTTGAATGCCCCCAAACATTACACCACATAGATGCTACTGCATCTATCATTTTCTTTCCTTTTGAATCTGTTAACCATACTCCTTTAGCACTTTTTATCTCTCCAAATGAGTCCCATTCTTTCATCTGGGTGTTTGGATACCATACAAAACTAGACTTTTTCAAGTAGTATCTGTAACTCCAATGTTCTTAATAATCAAACGATAAGATTAATCAGTAATCTCTTCTCACATTTCTTGTTGAAGTCGTTATTTGTTACAGGAACTGATACTGATGTTGGTAAAACCTACATTACTGCAGGATTGGCTATCACTTTGCGTAAAATGGGGATGGATGTTGGGGTGATGAAACCTTTTGCTGCAGGCACTGCCCAGAAAAAAGGCTACAAATCTGAAGATGTGGAAATTTTATCTAATTCTGCACAAGTAAAGGATTCTGAAAATTTGATAAATCCTCAATTTTTTCCAATACCTGCTTCACCATATACTGCATGGAAAACTTTGAAAACTAAACCCAATCTAAATTTGATAATATCTAATTTCAAAAAATTATCAAAACTTCATGAGATGATGCTGGTTGAAGGTATGGGTGGAATAATGACCCCTATCCTCAAAAACTATTTTGTAACTGATCTGATAAAAGCAATGAAACTTCCTGTAGTTATTGTTACACGAACCAAAGTTGGAACTGTTAATCACACTATAATGACTGTAAAGATGTGCGAAAAATACAAAATTCCAATTAAAGGAATAATAATAAATGATTTTGACTCTAATGGTTACAAAATAAATGAACTTTCTCGCGACTTGAAGAATTTAACTAATATTCCGATTTTAGGTTCAATTCCTTTTATCAAAGATATGAGTGATTCATCCATGTACAAAATTTTTAAGAAAAATCTTGACCTGAAATTAATTTTAAAGTGAATGAAATGACATTAAAAAATTATATTTTTAAAAACTTGTGGCTCCAAGTTGTAATATCTCTAATGATTGGTCTCCCTGTTGGGTTGATTTTAGGATATGATCTAGGGATGGGACTAAATGATGATAGTCTCAGTTTTATTACTTCTTATCTCTCGATTCCTGCCAACATTTTTCTGAGTCTTATTTACATGATAATAGTTCCGTTAATCTTTTCTTCAATTGTTGTAGCAATTACATCGTTAGGTACTACCAACAAACTAAAAACTCTGGGATTGGGTGTTGGAGCTTATTTTGTAATGACTACAATAATTGCAATTCTTGTGGCTGTATTTCTTGTGTCTGTGATATCTCCTGGAACTGTCATCGACTTTTCTTCACTAAAGGAATCGTATGATCTTTCAGATGCCGATGTTGAGATTACTGATGGATTTTCTTTAGATGATATTCCAAATGCTGTATCTAGCATTATTCCAAGAAATCCTATAACTTCATATCTTGAAGGACAGATGCTAAGCATTTTGATATTTGCTTTGATTATAGGTATGTCTCTTGCAGCGCTACCAAAAGAATCTGCCAAACCTCTTTTAGACATTCTTGAAACAATTCAAAAAGTAACGCTATACATCCTATTGTTTTCTATGAAGATTGTACCGTTTGCTGTTTTTGGATTGATTGTTGGAATGATCTCCAAAGTGGGCATAGGTTCTATGATAGGAATGGGTGCATACATGGGAACTGTAGTACTGGGTCTTGGAGTTATGTTATTAGTATACACATTATTTTTGAAGTTTGTAGCAAAGAGACCAATCTCTTCCACGTTTTCAAAATTCCGCAATCCACAAACAGTGTCTTTTTCAACTGCTAGCTCAATGGCTACCATGCCTGTTACATTAAAGACTGCAGAAGAAAGTCTAAAGATAGACACAGGGGCTCAAAATTTGTAATTCCATTTGGAACTACTGTTAACATGGATGGCACCGCATTATATCAGGTCATAGCTGTATTTTTCTTGGCCCAACTCTTTTCCATTGAATTGAGCATGCTGTCTATTTTTGTAATCATTGTCACATCTCTTTTGGCATCTATTGGAACTCCTGCTGTACCTGGAGCTGGCGTAATTGTATTGTCTACAATACTAATAACGGTTGGCATTCCTCCAGTTGGAATTTTACTGTTGATTTCTGTGGATAGAATTTTGGATATGATTAGAACTATGGTCAATGTTACAGGTGATCTTACAGCTTGTTGTGTATTTGACAAAATAACTCGAGACTAGAAGCATTATATTCGTAAAATTTTGAACTTGTTGGTTCCTTCAACATTGCTAAATTGAGCAATTTCAAAGATGATTTTTGAAAATGACTTGCTTTCCTTTGACAACACAAAAGATTTTTTGTTTATTGGTAAATTTTCAGATAAAATTAACCATATGTTATCTTTTTCAGGCTGAATTTTCTCTAGTTGAAGAATCTTTTTTTCAATTATCTTGATGTCTGAAGATTTTGGTATGCAAATCAACAATGTCTTTTTTGGATCTTTCTCTAATGTTTTGATATCTGGGATTACAATGTCTAGTTCATTTTGCTTATATTCGACTTTTCTTTGACTGGCAATTAGTGCATTTGTAAGCAAATAGTGTAATAACCCAGTAGCTAGTGCCCCTACTGATTCATCTTTATCCCCCATGAATAGAATTTCATCATAACAGTTTTTGATAACTTCCTCAATTATAACATCAAATTTTTTTTCAATTATTAATTTGGGGATTGATTCTGAATTTTTGATATATTCAAACAAATAATCTTTAATTGGATTTGATTCTTCTTCCAAGCTGTTTAAAACATGTTTTTCTTTTTAATTAATCCTTGGCAAATAATTTTAAAAAGCATGTTGGGTTTTTTCTATCATGTCTATTTTTGGAGATTTAGTTGAATTAACTGATGATGAATCCGTTCACCAATTTGATGAAAAAACAATTGAAAGCATTCCTTGGGAATTGCATGAAGGCATCAAAATTCCATCTGAAACATGTTCATTATATTCAATTGGTTTAGATCATCTTTCTATTGATGAATTACCTTCTGCCATATTTGAAATTATTAAAAAATCTTCATTCAGTCATATTTATCCACATATTTACCCATATGATGAATTGTTGATATTGTTCTTTGAGTTTGCCATTGAAAAAGATACAGATCAATTTGAATTTGGACATTTCGGCATAGTTCCTGCCAGTGATTTTTTTAATGCATTAAATGATGATTACGTTATTAAAATAAGAGATAAAAAATTCAAACTTAAAAAATCTGCTTTAAAAAAAATTCTAGAAAAAGTAACTGAATTTAAAAATCAATTTCCTAATAATTCATTATTGTAAACAGATAATCTTATTTTACAACACACTATTCATTGAAAATATAACGTCTTTCTCCTCTGGATTCTTTCTCTGTATCTACATGTACAAGAACAAACTCTTTTTTTGAATCTACCATAGATTCTTCTGGAGATAACTTGTTTTCATGTAATTCTTCATATTCTTCCCAAGTAAGCCTTCTTCTTTCTCCAATCTCTGTTTCCAAATTCATGTTCTTTACAATTTCTTTGTAGGTTGGTTGTACCACTCCACTAAACACCATGGCACTACTTCCACTTCCGTAGGAACCAAATCCTATTCTTTTTCCATCAAGATCAATTCCTTTTTGATATTCAAATTCTAGACTACTTCGGAATCCCAAATACAATGATGCCGTGTAAAGATTACCAATCATACTGGATGCAATAAGTGAACTTGATAGTTTTGATTCATAGACTTCTTGATATGCTTGTGTTTTTGTAAACAGTTTAGTGAATTCATGATCCTTTGCCATGAATTCCTCATCTCCCAATACTGATTCTATGGTTCCACGAGGATCTTTTGGAATAGGTTCTTCAATTCCTATTTCTTGTAAAATTTTCTTCCATCTTGGTAATTGTCTCCATTCATGTCGAACTAGATATGCTAATGCTTTTTTCCCCATATTGCTATATGGCAAATGCATATTGATGTAATCCATATGATCTAAAATTGTTTCACCTGGTTCCATTTTGATCAGTCCTGTTGAGATTACTTTTTTCTTGTATGCTTCAAGTGCTTTTCTTACTTGAATCATGTATAGTAAATTGGAGTATTGGCCATGAACAATAGGAGTTTCTTTTCCAAATGGTCTGTAAAAATCATATTCATCTTTAATGGATGTGGATGTTACTTTGGGATCAAATGCTAACAATCTTGGATTGTCATTTAGAAGCATAACTACTGCCCCTGCACCTTGTGTCATTTCTCCACTTGAACCCATATCATATTTTGCAATATCTGACACTACTACTAACGCATGTTTTCCTTCTGCTTCTCCTGCTCTAATCCAATTTGTATTATCATAAAGTGCATACGACCCACTTACACAAGCAAATTTAGTTTCAACTCCTCCACAATGCTCAAATGCACCTTGTCCGTAAACTTGTTCTAACATACCTACAACATACGAGTTCATTGCTTTTGATTCATCAAATGCTGATTCTGTTGAAACATACAATCTGCCAATATCTTCAGGTGACAGTTTATTTTTTTGCATTATTCGTAAACATGCGTTTGCAGCTAGACATGCTGGATCCTGATTTGCATCCACAATTGCCATTTGAGAAACACCTAGACCTTTTTGCAATTTGACTGGGTCTAGTCCTCTATTATCTGCAAAATCAGATGCATCTAGGTATAATCTAGGGATGTAGATTGCAATATCGTCAATTCCAGCTGCCATAAGCTTGCCTCCGAGTTTGTACATTTAAGGATATTGGGTAAATTCTAAGTAACTAGGAAGGAAATTTTAGTAATTTTTTAATAATTTGATTTATAAAATGATCGCAATTTATTATTGTTTTAATTCATCTTCAAAAACTTTTTCAAAAGTTTCATAAGGCTGAGCTCCAAACAACCTTGTTGTTTTTCCATCTGGTCCTATGACAAAAAATGCGGGCGTTCCAGTAAGTTCCAAACTCTTTGCATCCTCATTGCTTCCCAAGATTGTTTGAGAGTGCATTCCTTCTAACATACATTCAGTCCAGATATCCATGTCTAATCCAATTTCCTGTGCAAATCTTCCAAGATTTTCCGATGATGCCCACCCGTTATTTTCTCCCGTCCAATTAGTGTACAAAATATCGTGATATTCCCAAAACAATCCTTGATCTTTTGCACAATGGGCTCCATGTGAGGCATTTACTGAATCAGGACCAATAATGTTGTAATCTTTAAAGATCATTTTGACCTTGCCTGTTTCTACATAATTTTTCAAAATACTGTCTTCTGTAGAATGAAAGAAAACATTACAAAAATGACATTGATAGTCACCAAATTCAATCAAAGTTACTGGAGCTGTGGGATTTCCAAGTATGGGTGAACCATTTGCCAAAAATGTATTCATTGTGATTTTTGCAGGACCTATTGGTTGAATAGTGGGTGTAGGCTCTATTTTTAATTCCGCAGGGTTTGTTATTTCTTCAAATGCTATAAATGCAATAATTATTACTATTGCAGATATTCCAGATCCTATTGCAATAGAGGGACCATGTATCATTGAATTTTATTATTTTTTAGTACATTTAGTCTTTTGTGATTTTAATTTGAATCGTGATCAGGTATTTCACCTAAACTAAATATTTGAAATATTTTAGAAGTAGACGAACTGTCGTTTTCTGCATTTATTGTCAAGATTAGTGTTTCTCTTTTTGAATTTTCAGGAATTAAGTACTGTGTTTCAAATAACCCTCTTTGATTTGTTGTACCGTTTGATGAAAATATCTCTTCTCCTTCTTCATTAGTTAATTTCAAATTAATACCTGCATTTGAAATATATCCATAATTCTGATTAAACTCATTCAGTTTATTTTGAGTTTTATCATATGTTTTCACATCAACATAAATTGTTTTTTCAGAATATGCTCTTTGAGTATATTTCACTAACAGTAAAATATTTTCATCTTTTTCAACTTTTTTATCTTCAAAAATCACTTGTTCAAAATTTAATTTTTTAAATTCTCCTTGTATGAAAATTACTCCATATGTATCGATTTTATCTCCTAAAATTTTTGAATATGTAATGTATGGGAACCCTTCTAATGTTAAACCTGAGACACGGATAATCTTATCATCTAATAGCCCTCTTACGTTTATTAGATCACTTATTTGAAATTCATTTTCTGATGTATGTATTGTCCCAGTTTGAAAAAACTCTATTTCTGATAATGGATCAATTTGTGCCAAAACAGGATTAATTGACATGATTCCACAAAACAATAGAACAAACAATCCAAGAATAATAAAATAATTCATGTTGATTGTCTAAATTAACA
This sequence comes from Nitrosopumilus sp., assembly GCF_025699255.1. NCBI lineage: Archaea > Thermoproteati > Nitrososphaerota > Nitrososphaeria > Nitrosopumilales > Nitrosopumilaceae > Nitrosopumilus > Candidatus Nitrosopumilus sp. Next base: position 60,812 of record NZ_JAILWA010000001.1, read on the forward strand.
TGTTTTATTTTATAAACAATTTTTATTTTAGTTTAAAATGATTACTTTCATTGACTGCTAAAAATTCTGTTCTAATAATTGAAGATAGTCCTGCTGTAGGTATGCTTTTAGCTGAATTCATGCGAAAATTAGGATACACAGACATCAAAACTGCTGAAACTGGACATGCTGGCATTACTCTTTTCAAACAATATGTTCAAGATGGGATAACCCCGTTAATTTTTTTAGACTATAATTTACCTGATAGTACTGCAAATTCTATCATGTCTCAGATTTTACCAATCAAACCATTCACTAAAATTATCATTGAAACTGCAAATGGTAAAGAAGAAGAAACAATTAAGGAAGTAATTGGTTTAGGCGCATATCACTATCTCCAAAAACCAATCCATTTTAATGATGTAGAAAGAATAATTACTATTTTAGAAGAAGAAGAATCCTATTTAGAGAAAAAATCTCAACAAAAAGAAACATCTAAAGATACTGATATAGATGAAGAAAAAATTACTGAACACATTAATTTTATTTTAACAACCACCAGTCAAATCAGTTTAAATAAAATTTCCCAAATTCTTGGATTTTCGAATAATGTTGTTGATGATTATTTAAAAAAATTAGAAAGTAAAGGTAGGCTAGTTCAATTAGATAGTAAAAAAGAAATTGCATGTAATCAATGTGATTCTATTAGAACATCTCAGATTTTTTATTGTCCTAATTGTAAGAGTTCTAATTTCAAATTGGGCAAACTTATAGAACACTATGATTGTGGGAACATTACTGAAGAAGGAACTTATCAAAACGATCTATGTCCTAATTGTAAAAAAGAAATCAAAGCATTAGGGGTGGATTATAGAGTAATGCAAAATCATTACATTTGTAATGACTGTAATGAATTTTTTCCTGAAATTTCTACTAGTTACATTTGCTTGAAATGTGAAAATAAATTCAAACTTGAGGATGCTAGATGGAAATCAAGTGTAAATTATAAAGTAGTCAATACAAAATAATTCCATTTTTTACCATGTATTCAATTCCTTGAACAAATGTTTTATCCTCAATTGTTCCATCTGCCCACCATCTTGCATTATTTTTAATCCACACAGGAACACTTTGTTCAGATGTATTGGTTTGAGATTTTTCTGATACTTTGATAATTCCATTTTTTACCATGTATTCAATTCCTTGAACAAATGTTTTATCCTCAATTGTTCCATCTGCCCACCATCTTGCATTATTTTTAATCCACACAGGAACACTTTGTTCAGATGTATTGGTTTGAGAGTCCAAATTCATTTCTCTAATTAACACAATTTGTATTCCTTCACTTTCAATCCTTTCAATTAATTTCTTCAGTTCTAAGATCTGTTCTAAATTAGATTCATTAACATATGTTCCATTAACCACTTTTGAAAATTCTTGCGGGTGAGAAGTAATTACTGCAAACCCATAATTATCTAGACCGTTTATTACATCGGTAAATGTTTGTTCATGTGAAATCCCTACAAAGATATTTTGATCTGGTTCAAACGTTCCAGTAGTTGCAATTTCTGGGAATTGATATAACTCCTCTCCTTTTAATGGAAATGGCGGAGGATCACCGTGAAGTAGACTTGAACTGATATGTGTAAACCCATTATCTGATAATACTTGTTTTGTGTCTTCATTGAATCTGTTTTGAGGAGGAATGAATACTTTGGAATCAATACCTAATTTTTCTTTAAGCAATTGCATTGATAATTTTAATTTCGCATCTTGTTCTTCTTTCACAAATTCCGTAAAGGGATTGTTTCCAATTCCATGGTTGGCAATATCAAATTTATTATTTTTTTGAGATTTTACAAAATCCAACAATGTTAAATCATTTCCAAATGAATCTGAAATAACACCTATGGTTAGTGGGATATTTTTGTCAACAAATACTTGCATAAACTGAATTTGTACTTTATTTAACCAATAATCTTGTACATCATCAAATCTAAATGCCACACAATTACAAGATTCTATATGAGATAATTCTTGTTTTTCTGAAACATTTTGAATTTCTTTTTTGAAAATATTGAACTGGTTATCTTTTCCAATTATTTGAATTTCAGTTTCAGGCCATAAATTCTCTAAATTAGGTTCAATTTTTACATTATATGTGCCTGTTTTTAGATTTGAAAATTTAGCTTGTCCTCTAAAATCAACATTACTTGTTATTGATTCATTCCCTAATTTTTTGTTTAACGTAACTGTAATTTTATCATTTGATGAACTGACTTTGTTTGTTGAATTATTGTATAGAGTTACAGTAATTAAATCCTCTACAATTTTTGGTACTCCGACTATTATCTTTTCATTAATTGATGATCCTGGTAGTAATTTTACAGGATATTGTGATTTCAGAAATATTTCTCCTAAATAAACATCTACTATATAATATTCATCAGGATTAACTGTTGATTGAATCCAATAACGTAAAGTTTCTCCCATTTTGTTGGTTATTCCTTGACGTAATTCTGCATTGTCAAAAGTTTTGATGACTACTCTTGCATCTTCAATTGGAGTTTCCCCGTCCTCATAAAACACATTAATTTTCAAACCTCCTGATAATGGAATATTGATTTGGATCTTTTTTGATGTGTTATCTAATTGTACATATTCTACATCCGCATAAATTCCATTGACAAATACTTCAATTTTATATCTGTGATTTTCAGGAACCATTATGACATCAGGATTACTTTCTAATTTTTTTTCTAAAAATACTTCTTTGTTAAAATCTTGATACACTAATAATTTTATTTCACTATGATCTGCTCTATCTCCATTAGTGTATTTTATTTCGACTTCGATTTTTTCTAATTCTTCTGCATCTAGAGTCTCAACAGATGTTATTATCACTAAGAATGAAATAATCAAACACAGTCCTAGATATTTTGGTTTCATTCTATATTCCTACTCTCTTTGCACTAGTCCAAATAGCTTTCTTGTTTCTTAATTGTTCTATAATTGCTTTCAACAACAGGAAATCTACTATTTGTTTGAATCCAAAAACCAAAAATATTGCATACCACAACAATTTTGGATCTTCTTTATCTATTCTTAATGCTAATGCAGTCATAAGATAGTGCACTACTATGAATATTGCAGAAATTTGGAGGATGTACAAACCATCTCCCATAATAACTCCCAATATTGCATTTGCAGTAGCAATAAATCCGATAATAGGGGTTACAACCATGCCTAAAAATAGATAAGGTAATGACAGCCTTTGCAAATATCCGAATCTTGGGTTTGTCAGTGCATCTGAATGACGTTTTAAAACTTGAATATTGCCTCTATACCACCGTTTTCTCTGCGCCACAAAATCTTTCAAAGTGTTAGGGGCTTCTGTATATGCTGTTGCTTTACTACTTCCTTGGGTGATGAGGCCTGCTTTTAGTAGTTTAATAGTTTGATCAAAATCTTCTACGATGGTGTCTTTTCCATATGCTCCTGCTTCAGTCAAAAAAGATTTTCTAAAAGCTCCTAGTGCTCCTGGAACTATGGTGATTGAACCAAATATGTCAAATGCTCTACGAATAATTTGAATTCCTGTAATGTATTCTAGTGCTTGGCATATAGTTATCCAATTTTTTCTATTCCTTACTTTTATGTTTCCTGCAACAGCAGCTACATGTTCATTAACTTCAAATCCTTTTACAATTTCTTTTAGTGCGTTTCTTCCAATAATTGTATCTGCATCAACAATCACAATTATTTCACCCTTGGCATAAACCATTCCATAATTTAATGCAGTAGCCTTTCCTCCGTTTTCTTTATGCAGCACTCTGATTTTATCTTTATATCTAGATGCGATTGATAATGTTGCATCTTTACTCCCATCATCTACAAAAATTATTTCTTTATTGGGGTATTTTGTTTCTAGTAAACCTTCTATGGTGTTTGCAATTACTTTCTCTTCATTATATGCAGGTATGACTACTGAAACTTTAGGAAATGTTTTTACATTTTCTTGCATGTCTTCTCTATATTTGCTTACAACTGCCATTGGGACAAATAACATAACAGACCAAAATGATATGGTTAATGCCCATAGTAAAATTATCCTTACTGGAGATTCTAACAGTGTATATCCTTCATAAGCTATCATTGTACCTATGAGAAATGGAGATCCTAGAAGGAACATTAAAAATATCGATGGAGCCTTTTGCCCTGGTTTATTTTTAGAATATAATTTGCCTGTAGAACCTAATACATGATACAGTGTAAGGACTCCTCCAATACCCATTGCTATCATGCTAAGTGGTCCTAAAATGAAATATACACTAGCTACAAGAAACGCCACGATTGTTACTGTTAATCCTATTTGGACCGGATCTGGTTTCGATTTTTTATGAGATGCCGTTGGTATTGTAGGCTTTGAATTTTGTATAACGACATCAATACAATTTGCATGATACCATTTATTCTGATATCTAGATGATTTTTCATCGAGATTGATATCTGTTTTACATTTGGTACATTTTATCATATTTGGATTTAAAAAAACAGATTTATCGTTTTTAGATAACAGATTATGGGTTTTTGGTTGCTCAAAATCCACATTGGTTATTTCAAAATCTAAAATTTTTTCTAAATATCGTCTATCTGAATTTATAATCTCTTTATTTTGATTTAGTCTTTTTAACAAATATTGATTTCTTCCATCATCTCCTAGTGATTGCTCAATAGCATTTTTTAGCTTTGTAACGATGATCTTTTTATCCAATTTTGTAATTGTAAATGCCTAATTTGTGATTATATGTGAGATCGTCATGAAAGTTTTCCTTTCAGTCTATTTTTTTTGCAAAAAATGCAAATGTTATTTGAGAAACAAATCATTCTCTGTTTATTTCATAAAATTCAACTGGATGAGTAAATTGCCTGTTGTGATCTACTTCCTGCCAAAATTTTTCTTCATCTATATTCCGACCTTCGTTTATCCATACGTTTAGAACTTTTTGCATAAACATTTCTGTATTTTGATCAATTTGAGGTCTAATTCCTGTTTCTTTTTCTACTCTGTCTCTTTCCTCTTTGAATTTTTTTAACAATTCTTTAAGGTGTTTTCCATTTATTTCTGAAGCTTTTTTCTTTTTTTCAGATTGGATGGATTTTTTCATATTTGTAAAAAATCCCATATTTGTTGTATGAATTCTTTAATTAAAAAGTTATAATGCTAGGATAACTGATTGAAAATTATCTTCACAGACATTTTTATGATTTTTTTACCTTCTACATTTTAGGCAAATTTCCACTATTATCTAAATTTGATTTACAAACTTTGCAATATAGTCTTACTTCTTTTGATGGAAATTCTGTACCGCAGTTTTTACATGTAAAGAATTTTTCTTTATTCATAATGTGTAACTACAAATAATGAACTTAAGCATGTTGGTGTGTTTTTGATTTATCTGCCAGGTCTTCTAAAACCACGTTCAATTTTACAATTTGACGCAGATGCTTTTTGGAATTTTTTATTTTGTATTTTATTTTTAGGTTTATTATTTGAAATATCTTTTTCAACTTTAAATTTTCTTTCAGTACTATGTTCTATTTTTTCATTTTCTTTTTTAGATATGTTGTTTGTTGGTGAGATCTTCTTTTTACTTTTTTTCTTTGATTTTTTAAAATTCTGTGTATTTTTTTGAGTCCATTGTATATTATTCAAATCTGATGATGAGGATTTTTCTTTGTTATAATCCCCAAGTGATTTTATCATAGAATTAATTATTTGGAATTAACTTAAGAGTATTGATATTTTTAATTATTTTTCTCCTTGATTTACTTCATCTTTTATTGCTTGAATACAGTCATGACAAATTATTGATTTATCATCCATTTTACGGATTTCGTCATGATTTTGAAATTCTGAATCATATGTAGCAGATATAACTATTTTATTATTCCAAACTTCATACTCTTTCTTCTTTTTAGAACATCTTTGACAATTCATACCTTTTTAGATTTATAATTATCTAGTATGTGTATTTTCAAACTAATGTAAATAAATGGGTAAATAAAATCAATTTCATGAAGCAAATATTTGTCAATGGATATGGTTCTATTGGGAGTAGAATTGTTTCATTCCTCAAAGATGATCCTGAAATAGTAGTTGTAGGTGTTGGAAAATATTCTCCTGATAAAAAAGTAGAAGAAGCAATTTCTAAAGGTCTTGATGTGTATGTTCCTGAATCAAAGATTGATTCTTTTTCAAGTTATAAAATATCTGGTACAATTGAATCGGCATTAGATAAATCTGATTTAGTAATTGATGCTTCCCCTGGTGGACATGGGTTTAAAAATAAAAAAAATCTATACGAACCAAAAAATATTCCTGCAATTTATCAAGGCGGGGAATCTACTATGGGTTCTGAAGCTGTTTCTGATTTATTGTTCAATTCTAGAGCCAATTATGATCAAGCATTAGGAAAATTTCATGTTATGCAGGGTAGTTGTAATGTTACTGGTATGGGACGTATTCTAGAACCACTACGTGATAAATTTAGTGAACAGCTAGTCAGATTTGATGTAACTTTAGTTAGAAGATGGGCAGACATAGAACAAACAGAAAAAAAATTATCCGACACAATTGAAATGACTGAAAAACCTCATCACGGTGATGACGTCAAACTCTATTTTGGAAAAGATGCTCCTCTATATGTTAGAGCAATCAAGGTACCTACTCGTCAAATGCATTTGCATATTATGGATATTAGATTCAAAAATGTTGCGCCTAAACCATCTATTATTCACGATATATTCACAAATGAGTTTGGAGTTGCAACATTATGGACTGCAAAAGGTACTAAGGATGTAAGAGATTATGCTCAAACTATGGACTTTAACTTTACAGATACGAATATGATTCACATTCATGCAAATATGACTACATCTATAGGTGACACTGTACAAATGATGTATTCTGATGATCAAACTGGAATTGTGATTCCTGAAAACCATATGTTGATGCAAGCAATGCTTTTTGAACGTTCATATCAAGATGCATTTGCTCATACTGAATCTATTTTTCACATGAAAGAAAAGAAAAAAATGTTAGAAGAACATTTTAAAAACAATTAGCTTTTTTCATTAATTTTTTCTATACGAACTTCTACAGGTAAATTTTTAACAACTTTTTGAACGATGATTTTAAGATGATTAACTTCTACTTTATCTCCCTCATGTGGAATGTCTTGTAATTTGTGATGCAGTAATCCATTTAATGTTGAAAAATCATCTCCTTGAGGAATTTCTGTTTTGAATATCTCGTTAATTTTATCAATTTCTACATCTCCACTTGTTATTATGGTATTTTTATCCACAACATGAAATTTTGCTTTCTTTTCTGCATCTGTTTCATCCTCTATTTCTCCCACAATTTCTTCGATAAGATCTTCTAATGTAACTAGTCCTTCTACCCCTCCATGTTCATCAATAACTATTGCCATGTGTGTTTTTCTACCCTTCATTTCTTTTAATAAAGCACTTACCATTTTTTCTTGAGATGCAAACACGGGGTCTCTAGAAATTTGTTTTAATGTCATCATTTTATTTTCGTCTTCTAACACTCTTAAAACATCACGTACGTGAATGAATCCTACAATGTCATCATTTGTTTTTCCATAAATTGGAAATCTGGAATGTGAGCTTTGGTTGATTAATGGTAATGCATCAAAAATTAACATGTTTGCTGGCAGTACAAACATCTTTGTTCTGGGAGTCATAACTGCTCTGATTACTGTATCATCAAAGTTTAATGCACCATGAACTAAATCTCGTTCTGTTTTTTCTAATGCATCATCTTTAAACCCTTGATCTATTATGCCTCTGATTTCTTTCTCGGTTAGTGCAGGTGGATGATAATCACTTCCCGTAATTTTTATCATTCCGCGTGTAATTTTTTCTAAAATCCAAACTACTGGAAAAGTAGCATAACTAAAGAAGAGCAATATGCCACTAGATCTTAATGCTACTTTTGAGGCATTAGCATTACAATAAGTTTTTGGAGTCACTTCCCCAAAAATAATAATTAAAAAGGTCATAATTCCCACTGCAATACCTAATCCGCTATCCCCGAAAATTTTTATTGCAACTACAGTTGCCAGTGCTGATGAACCAATGTTTACTAAATTATTGCCTAGGTTTACTGCAGACATCATCCATCCAGGATTTGATTTTAACTTGTAGAGTGCTTTAGAACCTCTTCGTTTTTCTTTAACTAAACGTTCAACTGTAGCTTGAGTAGTTCCAACTAGTGCAACTTCCAATCCACTAAAAAATCCAGATAACCCAATTAATCCTGCTAATGCAGCAAGCTCCATCCAGAGTTCTACCATGAAATCCTCCAGAAAATCAAATTAGAATAACCATGTTTGTTACTCATTTATTTATTATACACCATCTTTTGGTTATACTGATTTTATGAAACTTGGATTTAACTCTTAGTATATTTCTGAAAAAACTTGTCTAGAACTAAGGCTAATTTTTAGGAGGTTTTGCAAACCTATTTTCTGGATTTCTATGATAGTCTACAGGAATCATGGCATCTTTTTGTCTTCCAGTGAGAATACCTACTACTATGTCGTCTTTTTTAATAATTTCTTCATTCATTAATTTTTTAATACCTATCACAGATGCCCCTGATGCCATTTCACAATCAAACCCATTAAGACCTACGACAGACATGCCATCTAACATTTCTGAATCTGAAACTGTGGTTGCTACACCATTTGTAAATTCTAATGCTCGTAATCCTTTCAAAATATTTGCAGGTCTACCAATCTGAATTGCAGTAGCTTTTGTTTTTGGTCTTAACCCTTCATTATCTAAATATTCATAATATTTTGAGATAAGTTCTGTATTTGGTTTTCCTTTATTCCATCTAAGCTCTTCTCCTTCAAATTTTCCATTATACAAATCAGATAATGTGCTTGCTCCTTCCGAATTAATTACTGCAATTCTTGGAATTTTTTTTATCCATCCCCATTCATACAATTCCATTAACGCCTTACCACAACTAGATGTATTACCTAATGCTCCTCCAGGATAAACAATCCAATCAGGTACTTCCCAATTCAAATATTCTAATGCTCTAAAAGGAATTGTTTTTTGACCTTCGATTCTAAATGGATTTACTGAATTTACTGTATATCCGTCATGATTTTGCGCGTCATCCAATGATTGTTTTAACGCATCATCAAAATTTCCATCTACTTCCACAATCTGTGCACCAAATTGATATGCTTGACTGAGTTTTCCTGGAGCAATTTGACCTGCAGGAATATACACATCACAGTTGATTCCTTCATTTGCAGCAAACATTCCTGCTGATGCTGAGGTATTACCTGTAGATGCACAAACAATTTTTTTTGCACCTACCATTTTTGCATGTGTAACAGCTGTTGCCATCCCATTATCCTTGAATGAACCACTAGGATTGTATCCTTCAGGCTGCAACCATAAATTATCATTTGAAATTCCAATAAAATTTGCAGCTTTTGACATATGATATGGTTTTGATTGTCTGCCTTCAGAACCATCAAGAGAAACAAGATATTTTGAACATTCTTCCATGTTTTCTGTATCTATTTGACAAAAATTTAACAAATCTCTAAAACGCCATACTCCACTTTCATTGAAAATACTTCCTTCAGAATTCCTTCGTTTGTAAAAAATTTCTTTTAGTGTTGTTGAAGGTGTTTTTTTGTATTTTACATCTAAAAGATGCCCTTTTTCACATTGCACATTGGTGTTATCTATAGGGTATTCTAATCCACATTGGGGATCAATACATTTGAGATAAGCATCACCTTGCATCGTAATTTCAATTATTGGGTGATAATTTAAAGGAAATCCTGTAAAAATTGTTAAAGTTAAGCTATTTTTGCTAAACTATAGATTAGATGCGATTCAAACATCCTCATGGTTTCTTACAATGACCATCTTAAGAAAATTCTTATTCAAATAATTGACTCCTACCAAACATTAAAAGAAATTAAAGACAATCCAGGAGATCTTGATCTAATTAGAAAAGAAATGCTAAAAATCAATGGCTTTCTCAAGGTTTCTACAAACAATATCGATGAGTATAAAATCACAGTATCTGATTTTAAAAATTTAAAATCAAAGTTTAATCATTATTTAGATAATTTTTTCTTTGAAAAAGAAATAGAAACCATGGCTCCTTTATACTCTAATGATATTCATAGAATTAAAAATATGCGTTTAAAAATAATTGAATCTCTGGAAGATAAAAAAATGATTGATTCTATAAAGGAGATAATAGACAAATTATGACTGAAGAAAAAAAATGCATATTGTGTGGATGTCGTGATCATAAATTGTTTGGGTGTAACAGACATATGTCAAAAAAATGCAGTTGTTTTAAGAACTCTTAATTTACAAATATTATTTTCGTTTAGGTCCAGATCTTTCATGAAAATTTAAACAACATTTGCACTCTTTTTCTAAACATTCTGATTCCTTATGATGACCACAAATACCACATTCACAACTTTTTGACATGATTATGATTAATGTATTTAGAATATAATTTATCCCCCAATTTTTTATGAGTTTAAGGTCAAAATGAGATTATTTTTTAGATTTTTGTTTTTTTGTGGGTTTGCCTTCTAACTCTTTTTTGATTTCTTCTGCTTTATTATCTACAGCCTTTATAATTTCTTGAATAATTCCATCTAAATCACTATCTTCTGCTTCTGGTTCAACGGTGCTCGCAATTTCATTGATAGTTGTAGAAATTTCAGAACTAACATCCTCAAAGCTTTCAGGATCTTCATATGCTGCATTGTAAAGATTTTTGAGGTTATTTACATGGCCAATTACTTGTTCTGTAAGCACTATTTTGTAATCTGTACCATTAACATCAAATTCTTTTGAACTCATATTGCTTTTTCAAATTCTTTTGTTTATAATGTTTTCAGCTAAAAAATTATCAACAGAACGTAATTTATTATTAAAATACAATATAGTCTAGTGCTGAAGCATCACTAATTAATCTGGTATGTTTCGAACCTACAACATAACCATTTTTGATGTCTTCTGCAGGAATCCATCTATTAGTGGATGTATAATGTCTTTTTTCAGCTAATTCTCTTTCAATTGCTTCGATATCAAATTCTGCTTCTTCCACCTGCTGTGTTGTAAGATGTTTAATTGTGACTAAAATTTTTGTAACTTTAACACGATCCCCAAACTTCCATTTGAGTACTGGGTTTTCATCTGAAACCTCTAACACTTTGATTTTCATCTGCTTTTTTCCAAATGCATCATGACTAATCAACACCCTCTCATCAGTAAATTCTTCAAAACTAATTCTTGAATTTACTTCTGCATCAGATACTGTTTCTAGTAATGATTCAGTAATTTTATCAGATGAATCATTGTTGATCTTTTCTTCTGACATACACCTACTTGACATCTTATACTTAAAAACGATTTGAGAGTAAAATAGTCTTAGGCACTAGTTCTTTGTTTTGTTTTAAATGGCATTTTGCATTCTTTAAGAAAAATCTCTTTTCTTTTGCCCTCGGATTTTGCAAAAAACTTGCCATCATAATTACACACACAATCAGTAATTTCTAGAGATTCATCCCATATTTTGAAATATTCGCGTAATTCTCTACTCTCATATTTTCCAATATCTACTCGTTTTTTTGATAGGAATTTGAATGCCAAGAGAACATTTCGTTTTTTGTAAATGTCAAATGTCTTAATCCAATCTAAACATCGTTCAATCTGATCAGCAGGAACTGGTAATGAAGTACTGGTGCCTGATTTTGCTTCAATTGTAAAAATTGTACTATTTTTTGTATTTACAGCTAAAACATCAGGTAATGCAATACTTGGCGATCCTAATCTAAATGCCTTCCAGTCTTGTGTAGTTTTAAATCGTTTAACAATAGTATCCTCCCATTGATATCCTCTTTGTCTTCTAGTTCTAGCTGCTTTTTGATTATTTGATGTTTCTTTTTGATTTTTTATCTGTCTAGTAATAGTTAATGTAGAAATTTTTTGTTTCAATATCATGATGTTGCTCCTTTTTAGTATAGAAAAGCAGGTAATTACATAATAACTCAAACAAATCTTAGAGATAAGTCATATTCAGTACTGAATCTTTTAAAATCTATAAAAAATACTGTAGAATATGTATTCAGAAGATATTGTGATTGAGAAGCTTTTGGAACAAAGAGACGTTAATCTAAACATGCTTAAACATTTGGATTTTGAAATGATGATGGAACCTACTACAAATGAAAAAATAAAAATTCAAAAATTGCAAAAAAATACTATATCTAAATTAAAAAAAATTGAACAGGAAATTGCATTTTTGACCTCTAAAAAACATAGTATACAATGAGTTTATCAAACCCGACTTTCATATTGGATTTATGCTAGAAGATTTTGTAAAAAATCTGATTTTAGTTAAACAAAGTTTTGCAAAAAATTATTCTGGTAACGCCCATATTCAAGAAGTTATTCCTACTAAGATTTCAGAAAAATTTAAGATTCGAAAAGAATTCTTGGAATCACTTCATAATTTTGCCTTGAAAAATCCAATCTATTTTAATAATTATGTTGATGAAATTGAGGGTATTTCTTGTACTGTTTACGAGGGAGATATCAACGAATATTGGTTGAACAGTATCAAACATGGCTCTAGTTGTCAGCCGTTTTACCCTACGTGGATTCTCTCTTCATATGTAATGGCGTTCATAGCAAAAAACTTGGGGTATTCAGAGTTGGTAGATATTGGTTCTGGTGATGGTAGAATTGCATATTGTGGAACTGTACTAGGAATGAAGTCACATAGTATTGAAATTGATGATGTGTTAGTAGATCTTCAAAATACAATTTCTATATCAACAAATGAAAACTTTGATCCAATTTGCACAGATGCCTTGGAATTTGATTATTCAAAATTGAATTTGAAAAAACCGATATTTTTCATAGGAGGGTTAGCTCAAATGGGAGGAGATGTTTTGGCAACCAGCATAATTGACAAAATTAACTCCATATCCAATTTACGAGATGAGACATCAATAGTATTTGCAGGAACAAATACCAAAAGACAACTATCTGGAAATCTAGGTAATGGAGGGTGGAGTACATTGATTGAAAAGCATGATCTAAATGTAATTGATACTGTTTCTTTACCAAGTATTTGGACTTTTGATCAAGATGTTGAAACACCTTACATATTCACAAAATTTAACTAACTTCAAAGAAATAATTTCCATTCTTAATTCCACAGTTTGAAATTTTTACCCTTTGACCAATTTCTGGAACAGATAAAATATGTGCCATAATTCTAATTGATTTTTCGAACTCTACCATGCAAAAAAATTGCTCACCTTCGCGTGAAAATTCGATAATTTTACCCATAAAATCCCCTTTTTTTAGATGAACATTTCCAAAACAATTACTGCAAATTTCCGATGGCGGCCATACTATTTTTTGACAATTATCACATTCGGGAATACAAAATTCTCCTTTTTGTAATGTATCTTCAAAAATCATTTTTCTAAAACCAATACTGTTGAAGAAGTTGCAGCAGCAGACATGTTGTGGACTAGACCTACACTAGCATTATCTACTTGTCTTTTCAATGCATTTGATTGAAGTTGTTGAGTGATTTCTATTGTTTGTGCAATACCTGTAGCACCAAGAGGATGACCTGAGCCAATTAAACCGCCTCTAGGATTTATTTTAAAATTGTTTGTTTCATATGACTCACTGATCATATCCATTCCTTTTCCTTCTTTTGAAAATCCAAGAGATTCTAATGCCATTGGTTCACAAACAGAAAATGCATCGTGTATTTCTAAAACATCCACATCCTTATTTTCTTTTTGTGCCATTCTAAATGCATCTTGACTTGCATGTTTTGATGATTCCATAGAACTTAATGAAATGTTTTTTGTAAATCCAGCTGAAATTGTTTTTTGACCTATGCCTGATATCCAAACAGGTTCTTCTGATATTTTTTTCATTTTTTCTTCAGAAGCTAAAATGATTGATGCACTACCAGTACATGGTCGTGAACAATCAAGCAATCGTAAATCATCTGTTAATTTTTTTGATTCTAAAACATCTTTAATTGAATATGTTTTCTTGGATAATGCATTTGGGTTTTCTTGGGCATGTTTATGGTTTTTAACAGATACAACTGCTAGATCTTCATCAGAAATGGAGTATTCTCGTTTGTAAGATTTTGCAAAAATTGAGGCCCAAAAAATAGGATGTTTGAATTCTCCTCTAGAATTGTCCCATTGGAGGATTTGACCTGGACTATCATATCTTTCTGCACCTGAAATTAGAACTAAATCTGCAAGACCTGAGGCAATGTATGAGTATGCTGACACGATTGAATTTGTGCCTGAATTGCATAGACTTTCTATACTGTGTGATATTTTGGGCTGTATTCCTGCTAATTCACACAATATTGGAGAAAGATATTTTGAATTGTTATTTGTAGATACTAAAACTGCATCAATTTCATTTTGATGAATTTTGTCGTTATTTTTGAAAATCTCCTTTGCCGAATCTAACAATACTTTTTCAATTTTGTTATCCTCTTTTGTAAACGGAGTGATTCCATAACCTGCAATTCCTACCTTGTTCATATCATTACTCCAAAAATGTTTTCTTGAATAATCCAAAAGATTTTTCTGTGTTCCCAATTGGATTAAATTGTAAAATAGGTTGATCAATTCCTGCATTAATAAAATTATTCAACTGCTTTTTACAATCATTGGGATTACCACATACTGCTAATGAACTTAACATTTTTTCTGAAACTAATTCATGATTTGATTTAAAATCTGATTTTTTAAACTCTTCAAAAATATTTGTTGTTTCTGATTCGAATCCATTACTTGCTAAAAATTTTCTATATATTTCTCCTACCGAAATGTAAAATGCTATGGTTTTTTTTGCTCTTTCAATTGCTTCTTCGGAATTTTCTGATACGCATGTAATTAACTGACAGGTAACATCAATTTTTTTCTTTGATTGCATTTTTGAAATTGTTTCTTTCATTTCGTTTATTGGACGAAGATAAAAAATTACTCCATTTCCAATTTCCCATGCTAATTCAACCATTTTTTTATTTATTGCAGCAACATAAATTGGAATTTCATTTCTTATGGGTTTGATTAATAATGTGAAATTATTCAACTTGAAAATTTCTCCATCATAATTGATTTGTTTTCCAGACAGAGCCAACCTTATAATTTCTACATACTCTTTCATTCTTTGAACTGGTTTTTCAAATTTATTTCCATGAAATGACTCTACAATCGGAATGCTACTTGTACCCAAACCTAAAACCAATCTTCCTTTAGATAGCGTATCCACAGTGGAAGCACCCATAGCAATAGTTGATGGGCTTCTAGAATAGATATTGATGATGGATGAGCCTATTTTTTGTGAATTTGTTTTAGATGATACTGCCCCCAACATGGCAAAATTTTCCATCCCCCATGTTTCAGGCACCCAAATTGTGTCAGTATGAGTCTTTGAAATGATTTCTGAGCATCGTAATACCTCATTTATGGATAATAGAGACCCTAAACTACATGCTAGTCGCATGAAACTAGTAAAATTTTTGGATATTCTAGTGTATCTGTTTTAGCAATAGGTGAATTTTGGTTGAGGCGGAAGATTATCAGATCATAGGATAACAATAATTATTGAGCGAACAAATATTCTCAGAAAAATCAGATGAAAAACCATCCTTTTGGGAAAATGCAACAAAATATGCATCCGTTAGCAAAGATGAACGATTTGTGGAAGAGATTGCATATTGTATGGTTACTCTTCATCGAACAGGCGCATAGACATTTTAATTATTTTATTATTTTCTCTACTTCCAAAGAACATTCTTCCATATCTTTGAATGAATCTACAGAATACCATTTTACATCTTTGAATTTTACAAGATGAAGTTTGCCTTTTTTAGCATAATCGGGAAACACTGTTTTTTCTATGTCGCCCTTTATTGGTAAATCCTTGATCATTTTTGTTTGTAAATGATATATTCCTGCATTCATCCATAAATCAGAAATTTCTTTTTTTTCTTTGAATTTAGTAATTTTATCTTCGTCGGTTTCTAAAATTCCAAACTTTGTTCTCAATTCTACTGCAGCTATTGAGTTATCTGTTTTTGATAATTTTTTCAAATCGATATTGGTGATGGTGTCGCCGTTTAGAACCAAGAAAGTTTTATCCTTGATTGATTTTGCAGCTTTTTTGATTGCACCACCAGTTCCCAAGGGTGATTTTTCAATTGAATAATTGATTTTGATTCCTATTTTTTTTGTATCAAGATAATTTTCAATCATTTCTTGTTTATATCCAGTACAAATTATGACTTCATTAATTCCAAATTTTTTAAGATATCTTAGTTGCCATTCAATTATTGGGATGTTGTTAATTGGTACTAGGGGTTTTGGGACATAATCTGTGATTGGTCGTAATCTTTTTCCCCTACCGCCAGCTAAAATTATTGCTTTCATTGTTTCTTGTCAGATTGTTTGGGTTTTATGTTTTCAGCCTCTACTAATTCTTCCATTTTTTTTGCAAATTCATTGTATATTTTTTCAAGATCTTTTAAAGGCATTTCAATACCCAATAGTTTCATAGTTTTGTTCCAAGACTCTATGTATTTTTCATCATCTAAGCCTTTTCCTAAAGTTTCAGCTATAGAGTGAACTCCTTCTGTTTTTCCTAGAGCATAAATTGCAATTTCTTTATCTGTTAGCATATCTTATTGGTCCTCAATAGATTCAGAATTTTCTGATAACTCAAGGGGTTCATTTACATAGTAATGCAATTCAGTGTAACAATCAGGACAATATGGGAATTTGGATAATTTACTCATATGTTTTTCCTTCTTCGGTGATATTGTAATGTAACTCGGTATAGCATTCTTTGCAGTAATCTAAATAGTCGGTATGATCACAATCATAAACTTTGTTCACATCATTTTCACATTTTGCACAAGTTGGCATAATGTTTCGTTTAAGATTTTGTTATTTTAATGCCGCCTAAAGCTAATTGAATTGCTGCTGGAACAAACATCATTGCCATAGATGCCATTGGATCTCTATCTGAAGACTCAGCAGCAGGGGCAGGATTTACTAAAACTACAATTCCACCGACAATGATCAAAATACCCGAAATAATTATCATAATTCCTAATCCTTTTGATGGCTCTTTTCTAGAAATGAAAAATGCAATTATTGGCAATATCAATGCAGGTGCGCCTAGACCCATACCTCTTTGCATATGATCAAGGGGTAAAAATCCATGATCACTATCTGAAGACATTGCAACGGCTACATCTGCTGCATAAAGGACTAGTAATCCAATTGCAATTCCTGCAAGGATTAATGAAGCAGTTAGAGCCATAAAGAAATTTTTTTAACACAATTAATAAACTTAATCAGATTGGCTGTACTGCTGCCTTTGCTTTAAGACTCTCTAGTTTTTCAATTAATTGATTAATAGATTCACCCTTACTTCCAACTAAGTTAAAATGTCCTAGTTTTCTTAGAGGCTTTGAAACTTTTTTTCCGTACATTTTCAAAAATAAATTCTCTTCTGAAATCTCAAGGGGTTTGTATTCTCCTTGGAAATCTTTTGAACCTAAAATGTTGTACATGATAGTATTGTGGATTAATTTGGTACTTCCTAATTCTAATCCCAAAATTGCTCTGAGATGTTGTTCAAATTGTGAAGTTTCACTAGATTGTAATGAGTGATGTCCAGAATTATGAACTCGTGGTGCAATCTCATTAATTACAATTGAATCATCTTGAGTTACAAACATCTCTATGCCAAAAATACCTGCTCCTTTCAAAACAGTCATTGTCTTTTCAGCAATGATTTCTGCCTTTTTGGTTACTTTTTCTGAAACTCTGGCAGGAGCTATTGTTTGACGAAGAATATTTTCTTCATGAATATTTTCAACTAAAGGATATGTTTTGATTTGTCCTTTTGTATTTCTAGCAGCAATTACTGATACTTCCATTTTAAATGGGACAAATTTTTCTAATAGTAATTTCTGTCCTTGGAAATAATCATATGCTTTTCGAATATCTTCTTCTGAGTCAATTTTGTAATTTCCTCTGCCATCATATGCATCTCTTCGGGCTTTAAGTAATGCAGGATATCCATATTCTTTCAAAATATTTTTTACATCATCAATATTTTCAATTTTTGCAAAATCAGGAACAGGCATATTATTTTCTTTCAAAAAAGTTTTTTGCAGATATTTATCTTGAATTATTCTTAAAGTTTCAGGCGAAGGATTAATTTCTGCATTTTTTTCGACATATTTTAAAACATCACTATCTCCAGATTCAATTTCATATGTGATGATGTCTGATTTTTTAGATAATTCTATAATTGCATCTCTATCTTTAAAATCTGCAACTATTTGAGATGCACCAACTTGTGCTGCAGGACAATTTTCAGTAGGATCTAAAACAATGATTTTAGATATTTCACTGGGCATTTTTTTGGCAGCTTCAGCTATCATCATCCCTAATTGGCCTCCACCAATAATTCCAAGAATTTTCCCCATTACAAAATTGATATTTTTGGATTAAAAATATCTAATGTTGATTTTGAATGTTAATCTGTTAATTATAATCGAATTGTTAATTACTCTCTAGTTTTTCTTATTATCATGGCATATTCTAAAAAACCTCTTGTCGGCATCATCATGGGATCTAGTTCAGATACTAGGATAATGCAAGGGGCTGCAGAAATTCTAGATCAATTTAAAATTAAACATGAAGATCAAATTGTATCTGCACATAGAACTCCTGCACGATTAGCAGAATATGCAAAACATGCTGAAAAAATGGGGTTTAAAATAATTATTGCAGGAGCTGGTGGTGCTGCTCATTTACCTGGAATGATTGCATCTCATACAATAATTCCTGTTATCGGAGTTCCCATTCTGGTTTACAACGACAAACATCCAAAAAAATCAGATACTACAAAATTTTCTGCTTTTGGAGGTTTAGATTCATTACTATCAATTACAGAAATGCCTTCAGGATCACCGGTAGTTGCAGTAGGAGTAAACAAAGCAGGAAATGCAGGAATTTATGCAATGAAAATACTTGCAAATGAATTTCCAGATTTGAAAAATAAACTCAAACAACATAAATCAAATCAACATAATTCAGTTATGAAAGAATCCGATCAATTAAAAAAACAAGGATTGTCAAAATTTGCCAAGAAAAAATTCAAGTAAGTAATGTAAACTGAATATTTTTCTTTTTCAACGCATCAATTAGTAATTGAGCTTGGTCTTTTCCTTGAGTTTCTAAACTTAGTGTAACGCCCGCGGAACCTGCATTGATTTCAGAGCTTAATCTATCATGTACCACTTCTACAATATTGGCATTGGCCAAAGTAATTTCATCGACAATTTCTTTGAATGCTCCAGGTCTATCAGGTAATAAAATAGATAATTTAAGTAATCTTCCCATTGCTGCAAGTCCTTTATCTACAATTTGTCCCAAAAGATACATGTCTACATTTCCTCCTGCCAAAATAGCTACGACCTTTTTTCCTATGGCCGGTTTTTTAGATATCAAATATGCTAAACTTGAAGCTCCCGCTGGCTCAACAACAAATTTCATTCTTTCCATCAATAGAAACATGGCCTTGGTAATTTCAACATCATCTACTAAGACAATTTCGTCAATTAGTTCTTTGATTATCGTGTATGTTAACTGACCAGGAACTTTTACAGATATACCATCAGCTATAGTTCTTTCGCCTCCACTAGATGTGATAGAGCCTTGTTTTATTGAATCATACATTGCGGGAAATGATTTTGATTGAACACCAATAATTCTAATTTGAGGATTTTTTGTTTTTATTGCAATCAAAGTACCTGCTGCCAATCCTCCTCCTCCTATTGGAAGATATATCTCGTCCACATCTGGCAGATCATCCAAAATTTCTAATCCTATAACTCCTTGTGCTGCAATTATCTGTGGATCATCAAATGCATGTATCATAGTTGCACCAGTATCTTTTGCTATTTGTTTAGCTTTAGATGATGATTCATCATAATTTACTCCCTCTAAGATTACATTAGCTCCATAACCTCTAGTAGCAGCAACTTTTGCAGGAGAGGCATTTTTTGGCATCACTATAGTACATGGAATTTTTTCTAAGGAGGATGCAAATGCAACACCTTGAGCATGGTTACCTGCAGATGCAGCTACCACACCTCTTTTTTTTTCTTCATCGGACAAAGATTTTATTTTAAAATAAGCTCCACGAATTTTAAACGAACCTGTTTTTTGTCTAAATTCAGCTTTTAGATAAATGTCTGAGCCAGTAATTTCACTGAATATTGGAGATTGTATCAAAGGTGTTTTTTTTATTTGATTTCCTCTAAGTGTATTAGCTGCCAGTACATCATCATACGTAGGGTTCATTGGAAATGTTGCTATTGATTCCGTGTATTTTACTTCTTCTACAGAAAAGTTACATCTTTTGTCAAATTTTATGCGTAAAATTTGAGGAATGCCTAAATAGTTTAAAATTCTCGTTCAAATTATACCCAGGACCGGTTCTCCCCTTTGAGAGAATATCTCATTTACCGGTTCCTTGGTTTATTGTTACGATTGAATAATTTTTTCAAGATCAGATAAATAGTTTAAAATATTTTCTTTAACAGAAGCAGACATCTTTCTCGGATCAAATACTCCTTCACGAGTTTCGTTTTTAACAAATTCTAAATCTAATGTTAACAAACATCCTTCTTCTCCTCCTACTAATTTTGGGTCATCAATTAATACTGGAGATGTTTGATATGTTTCAATCAAAAGAGAGTCAAGTTCCGAAAATAATCTAGTCTTTTTTTCAGATAATTCTTGAAAATCTACTCCCACATCTTTTTGAATTTCTGCAAAGACTTTTTCCCTAAATTCATCATTCTCATAAAATATCTCAAATAATTTTTGATGGTCAAAATCTTTGTAACCCATCTCTTTGAGTTTATTTAATACCAGTTGGTCACTGTTATCAGAGAGTTGTTCTTGTTCGTGTTTTGTCAAATCAACAATTTCAGATAATTCTTTTTGACAATCAATGACTCGTTGATCTGGTTTGTAATACAACAAAACATGAAATTGTATAGACAGGTGTCCTGAGATTAAATAATTTCCTTCTTTAATCTCAAATTTTGTGAAAATTCTTCGAATATCTTGATTATTTGTAATTGAAACATCTTGCAAGGACCAATCAGTTAGAGAATCATTAATTTTTTGGAAATAGTCAGATACTAATTTTGGATCAAATGTAGTTTGCTCAGTGACCGTAGAATCCCCAAGCATTACTTTAAGAGAGGTTGTTTTTGTTAATTCGATAATTTTTGTATGAAAAGATTTTTGAAGTGATTCATTTTTTCTGTTTAGCAATTGAATGAATTCATTAGAAGATCTTGAACCTAATCTCACAAAAAATATCGATAAGATCCACTCCTTAAACCTTCATGATTAAATCTAAATAGATTGTATGAGCATTATTAGTATGAGTGCTGAAAAAAACACCTGTTTTTATTGTAAAGTAGTCATAACCGAGTATTACCATGAGGGATACAGGGGAAATAGAGGAAAATGCCCCCAATGCGGCGTGGATTTTCCCCTAGAATAAGAGGTAATTGATATGGCTGATGAAAAAACTGAATCAACTCCAAAATCTGAAAAAACAGATCAAGGTAATAGTGTTGTAGATATGCTGCTCAGCAAGAATCAACAACAAACATTAGATTCGGAAACAATGATTTTAGAAACTCAAAAACGTGTTTGGGCTGCTTTGAAAAAAGGTTATGAATATAGTGGATTAATTGACGAGTCTGACGCGTTTTTGAGAAAAAATGTTTTCTCTAAATTAGACATGGTTGTCCTTTATGTGGATCTAGTTGGTTCTACCACGATGACATTAGAAATGCCTGCAGAGAAAATTGCAATTATTGTAAGTTCATTTTCTCAAGAAATGGCAGCAGTGGTAAGACAACATCATGGATATGTTTTAAAATTTGTAGGAGATGCAGTAATTGGATATTTTGTAGGAGATGGAAATAGTTTGCTTGCAGCAGATAATGCTGTAAACTGTGCAAAATCTATGATTTCAGTAATTCAAAAAGGAATCAATCCAATCCTTAATCAATATGATTATCCTGATTTAATGGTAAAAGTAGGATTAGATTTTGGACAAAATATTGTTGTAAGGTATGGTTCAGATGTTGAAAATTCTCACGTGGATTTGATGGGTCCAGCTATGAATATTGCAGCTAAAATACAAAACATGGCAAAGCCAAATCAAATTTTAATTGGAAATGATGTTTATCAAAGATTACATCCAAGCTCAAAAAAAGAATTTGTTAAAATAATTTGGAAAAAAGATGAATGGAAATATAGATCTAGAACAACAGGCGAAGTATACAGTGTTTATGAATTTAAGGGATAATTTTTATGATATAATTAAATTGTAAATTTATCAGGACATTCTACGTGTTCATAGTGATGTTCGGTGAATTTTTCCTGAACAACATAAATCACAATTTTGTGTAAATCTTTTTCTTGAATCTCTTTTTTACATTTTAGGCAAGATTTTTTCGAGTTGTCCATGTGTAACTGCGATCAAAATTAGGAATCTATAAGGATCTGCGATCAGCTCAAGTTGAGCTAAAATGCCTGAAAATTAACTAAATAGTATATCAAACGACTAAAGCAAGCCACAAATATAGCAAATATCGACCAATATTATGGATAATATGGTAACGAATCATTTACGTGATTTGTATGGATTAAATCCAAACATACCACATTTAGCATTTCAGTTCCCAAGAATTCCACCAGGAATTTCAAATCCAATGTTCAAAAATCATGAAAATCCAATGAAAGAACAATTCTTACGAAATGCTGAGACAATTAATCAAAAATTACAAGGGTTCCAACAAATGTATCAGCAATATGCAGCAGGATTATTAACCATGAATTCTACAGTAATTCCACCAGGACATCCTGCATACACAAGACAAAATTCAATTGAAACTCTACAAACAGAAAATGATAAACTGATAAAAGAAAACTTGGAATTAAAGAAAAAATTAGAAAAAGAATCAAATTCAAAATAATATCATAGTTCTAAGAATTGCAATCAGTCAATATCCTTATTAATTTCAAAAATTAGTTTGATTATGGTAAAAACTCCTGCAGAGAAATGGAAAGATACAGTTGTAAAATATAGAAAACAATGTCAAAAAATTTTAGAGATTTCAAATAACATAAGATATGCAGGGGTGGTAAATCCATATGGAAGAACATTAACAGGAATGATCAAACCAAATCTAAAACCTCTTTTACAGTCAGAAGATTTTAAAAATGAATTATTTGTAATATCGACATTAATTTCATTGAGAAAAAACTCTGTTGGTACAATTGGCAAATTAGAACATGTTGTTTTAGAACACCAAAAAATTACAATTGTGATTTTACAAAAAAATAATGTTACATATTACGTTTCTATCAATAGAAAAGAAAAAGGCTTAGAGAAGATTATTTCTTCTATAAAGAAAACAATCTAAGCTGGTGTAAATCCTTGGTATCCGCCTGTTTGTTGATCTTTGTCATCAAAACTTGGTTCGAACAATGAAATAAGATAATCATCAGGATCTAAAATTACTGCATTTTTTCCTGCATCTTTTTCAACTATATCACGATGAATTGTGACACCTTTTGTTCTTAATTCATCAACAGCAGATTGTAAATCTCCAACAAGAAATCCTATAGTAATTCCATTTTCAATAGAACTTCCAATATGTTGAGCTGTTAATGAAGCCGGATGTAAACTCAATAAAGCACCAGATGTACCCAAATCAACCCAAGATCTTCTCTGATTTTTAATAGGAAGACCTATGATTTCATGGTAAAATTGTAGGGATTTGTCAATGTCTTTAACAGCTAAAATAACATTGCCTACTTTTTTGATGTTCACAGAGATACTAGCTTTAAGTTCTTTAAATCCATTGCGTCATTGGACTTCAACCATTGTTTCAGTTCTTTCTACACCAGTAATTTTTTGGATTTGGTTTGCTACTTCTTTAATTTGTACTAATTCACTAACATCTATCACAGCAACGGCATCAAATTGTCCACTGGTAGGAAATGAATCAGAAACTGAAGGAATTTTTCTCAATCGGGCAGCGATTAGTTTTTTTGGAGATTTAACCAAAATTATTGCTCTTACCATCCCATGTTGACCTCCACTTCAATCAAGGTTTCAGTAGTTACAATATCTTTAATTTTTTTAAAATCAATTACTATGTTGTTTATTTCATCAATATTGCCCTGTAAAAGAACACTAATGTCTGCTCGTCCTGTAACTACCATGATTTGTTTTACAATTTTTCGCTTTTTCTTTAAAATTTCAACTACAGAATCTACTTTACCTGGTTTTACAGTAATTAGACATAATGCTCGCATAAATAGTATATACAAGCATATTGAATAAAGATTCCTCTAATCAAACGCTTCTTGAGATCGTGCTTCTTCTAGATATGCACGTCGTTCTTCATTGACTTTTTCTTGATCAATTTCAATATCATCATCAACTATAACAATACCCATATCACCAGAGGGTTCATCCTTAATTTTTTTAGTTTTAGCTTTACTTTTAGCTTTTGTGGTTTTCTTAGTAGTTGCTTTAGCTTTAGTTTTCTTAGTAGTTGCTTTAGCTTTAGTTTTCTTAGTAGTTGCTTTAGCTTTAGTTTTCTTAGTAGTTGCTTTTTTTTCAGCCATGAATCTCGAAAAACAAGAGGTGGGGTAGTTTTTAAAGATTATGCAGATATTATTTAGAATATCATATCAAAATATTATCGATCTACTAGAACACTTAAGTCAAGATTGAACTAAACACGGACTTTATCATTTAACGATCTGAAGTCTTAACAGTGGAGGTGAAAAGAAATAGCAACATTAGCAGATTACCAAATTACAGGAAATAGTGCATCATTAGCAAAAATAGGAGATCAATCATTTACAATAACATTTGTAGAAGATTCTGATTATTCTCAAGGAGACATAGTCACAAAAGGAGTAAAAATAACCACAAAAGAAATGTTTGAAGTGGATGGAAATCAGATAAACAAATTTCATACAACTCGTGTGGCAATAGTAAATAAATTCAAAAATGAAAAACTACGAGAAGACATTAATCAAAAACACGTTCCATTAGGACCTGTAAAATGCATCTCAGAAAAAACAACATCTGGAAAAAATTTCTTTAATTTGATAGATGCATAGTAGAAGATATTTTAAAAAAAGGTTTTCCGCCTTTTCTTTATTTTATTAAAGAAAAGGGAATAAAATGAAAACCAAGTAGATTACAACAAATATCTACTTAATAGTATTGTAATTTTAAAAAATGACGATCTCTGGAAATTATTATTTTTTAAAATCATTACACTGTAGTAAAATGTATGAACTCAAAAACTTATCATTCTTTTATGCCATATTCTAGTAATTTTGATAGTATTTGTACGGTGCATATAGTAAGTGTAAATTTTAAAAACAGTGCCGCGGGCGGGATTTGAACGCGCGACAGCCCGGTCTTCAGCCGAGTGCTCTCCCAGGCTGAGCTACCACGGCACTTAGAGAAAAAGGATTATGTTGAGGAATTAAAGTTTGTCTTTTCAGATCTTCCAAGGAATATCGGGGATGTTTTTTCGGCGATTAATCAACCTGCCAATTACAAAAAATAAATCAGATAATCGATTTAGATATTTAATACAATTAGCATTAATTTCATCTTTTTCACTTAATTGAACTGTTTGAGATTCTGCTCGTCTAATCACAGTTCTGACATAATGCAGTTGAGCAGCAGATGGATCCCCTCCTGGCAAAATAAAGTTTTTCAAGGTAGGTAATTCTGATTCAAATTGATCAATGTATTGTTCTAATTTTTCAACCATGGATAATGAAACTCGATTCTGGACATCATTGAGATTGGGATTAGATAAATCCGCACCCACCAAAAACAAATCATTTTGAATTTGAGTTAAAATCGATGCAATGTCTTTATCCAAAGGATTTGTTAATACGATACCTAATGCAGCATTTGCCTCATCAACAGTACCATAAGACAGTATTCTTGGGTGAGATTTTGAAATTCGAAGATTTCCTTGCAGACTTGTATTGCCATCATCACCTGTTTTAGTATATATTTTCATTAACTTCACATTCTTGAAATAACTATTATGTGATTCGAAATCATTCAATATGAAAATTCATTAGTAGATTACTTAATGCCATAATATGATAACAAATTTTTTCAAGACTGCAGTAAACCTAAAAGATATTCAAAGACAAGGATGGATTGAGAAACTATCAATCCATAATCCCGAATCAGTTGCAGATCATTCGTATTCTATGGCAATAATGGGCATGGTGTTATCAGATATGGAAAATATGAATTCAGAAAAAGTACTTAAAATGATACTTCTTCATGATTTGGCAGAATCTATTATTGGAGATTTTACTCCTGAACAAATTATCTCGAATGTAAAAAAAGAATTAGAAGAAAAGACTTTTTTAAAAATTTTAGATGATTTGCCAAATTCTCTTAAAGCACAGTATAGAGACATTTGGAATGAATTTCAAAATCACAATACCGAAGAATCAAAATTTGTACATCAAATAGACAGATTGGAAATGGCTTTACAAGCAAAGACATATCAAAAAACCCAACACAAAGATGTATCTGTATTTTTAAAAACAGCAGAAAACGACATCATACATCCTAAACTAAAAGAATTATTTAGAAAGATCATTAAAGATGAATAAAGCATGTCTGAAAAAGATGAATTAATTGAGGCACAAAAACAAGTAATTGGGATACTATTTGAAGTGATTAAAAGATTACAAGCAAATAATGATCTAGACAAGGAATATTTTCAAATAATTTCCAAAGACAACAAAGATGAAAAAAGAATCAAAGAGATTTTAGATGAAAGAACAGAGAATGCAAAAATTGTAGGCAGACTCTTAGAGAAACTTGAAATTTAGTGTCCACAACTACAGTCATCATCAGATATGACTCGTAGATGAGCTGTTTGCATATACTTGTCTTGAACATAATTTGCTAAATTTACAATTCTTATACGTGGTTCTTTGGTTATCCAATTTCCTTCATTTTCAAACCAAAACTCAATTTCATCAAGATCATATCGTTCATTTTGCTCGACAAGATTTTTGAAAATTATTTTTATTTCCTCAATTTCAGACTCGGACAACTTTGATTTGTCTTCAACCATAGTGGTTATTTCATTTAATTTGATGATTACATTATTTGTAAGTGGCACATTTCTTTACATTTAGGATTCTATAACAATCTTTAGAAGTAAAATTGTTATATCATCCAAAAGATTTGAAAATATGCAATATTTTCAGGCTTTAAAATTAGGACAAAAGAGAGTGGCAGAAGCAAGAGAATATCTCAATACATTAACGGATGGAAAAGCCATGCCTGCATTAGCTCTTGTCGATACCAAATCTAACGTGTGGAATCCAGTAGGTGAAGAGAATTTGTATGCATTTGTAGATGAATCAGCAGGATTTGTGCTTACAGACAATAGTGGTTATATTTTAGCACTTGTTGACAAAACAGGTTCTTCAAAAACTATCGTACAAGGAGTGACAAAACAGCAAAAAGAAAAACTTGAAAAAGCATTTCAAAACGACAATATTCCAAAATTTGAAGGTAAAGTAATTTTACCTGTCTAATCTTAAAACGTAAGCTTTAGTTATGATGCGTTATAGAATAATAAAATGAAGAAATTTTCTCAAGAAATTGAGGTAGGAGGCCATTTGATTGACTCTTCAATTTTGACCAAGATTTTTGATAAAATAATGGACTTGAAGGGGGAATTTGAAGTAGAAGAAATAGAAATAGGTAAAAAGAAAAAGGATGAATCTTTTGCCAGACTATCAGTTACAGGAAAAAATCAAAAACATTTAGATGAAATTTTAGAAACCATATATCGTTTAGGTGCAGTTTCAAAAATTCAACAGCAAATTACTTTGAAAAAATCACCAAAAAATTATGTGATGCCAGACAATTTTTACAGTACTACCAATAATCACACTAGTGTTTTTCATAAAGGAAAATGGATTACTGTAGAAAATATGATGATGGACAAATGTATTGTTGTCAAAGGCGATAGAGCTTTTTGTGTTCCAGTTAGAGATGTGAAAAAAAATGATCAAATTATTGTGGGGGAGAAAGGAATCAAAATCACCCCTCCTGAGAGACCTCGAGAAGGAGTAAATGTTTTTGAATTTATGGGAAGTTCAAGCTCTAGTGAGAGACCAACACAACATATTGCTAAAAAAGTTGCTGATGATATTTACAATACCAAAAAGAATGGCGGGAAGATTGTGATTGTGGGAGGACCAGCAATTGTCCATACAGGAGCTGATGATGCAGTTTCAGAATTAATCAGGTCTGGTTATATAGACGGAGTATTAGCAGGCAATGCCTTGGCAGTCCATGATATTGAATATGCCACATTAGGCACTTCATTAGGAATGAATGTTCATGATGCGACTCTTGCATTTCACGGTCACAGAAATCATATGGATACAATCAATGCAGTATTCAAGGCAGGTTCAATTGCAAACATGGTAAAAACTAAAAAATTAACCAAAGGCATAATGTATGAATGTGTAAAAAACAAGGTTCCATTTGTTTTGGCAGGATCAATTAGAGATGATGGCCCCCTGCCCGATGTAATAACAGATGTTGCTCAAGCTCAGAGAGAATACAAAAAAGTTCTAAAAGATGCTAGCATGGTGATCATGATTTCTACAATGCTACATTCAATTGCTACAGGAAATATGTTACCTGCAAACGTCAAAGTGATTGTAGTGGATATTAGTCAACCAACAGTAACTAAATTAATGGACAGAGGAACATGGCAAGCCTTGGGAATTGTGTCTGATGTAGGGGCATTTTTGCCCATGGTTGCACAGCAAATTAGAAAAAAGAAATAATCAAGGCATCAATCTAGGGTGTAGTAACTGTAACCCATCTGCATTAAGATCAATTGGATGGATTTGTTCACTATGTTTAATTCCACGCATTTTTGTTACTTGTATTGTTCTTTCCATAGTATCTTCAATTCTAGTATGACGTAATTGAATAATACCAGATGTGACAAACCATTCTAAAGGTATTTCATCACTTTCAGAATATTCTGAAAGGATAATACTAGTTACTCCAAAATTTTCTAGTGCTTGAACCATTCCTTGTAATCCTTGTCTCAGGTAAAATTTATCAGAATATTGCATTGCCAAGATTGTAATTGAGTCTATAACAACACGTTTAGCTTCTATTCGTTTAATGCTACTCAACAGTAATTTTGTTAAATGTTCAAAAGGCAATTGTTCACCACGGAATAATGAATCATCCTTGGCAATCAACTCATCTTGAATTTTAAACGGTCTTGCATCAATCATTAGAATTTTATCTTGAGAGACTAAATTATCAAAATCCCAACCATATGATTTACAATCGTTTTTTACTTCTTCTATATTTTGAGACATTGTAACATATATTCCAGATTCATCAAAATCCTTAGCACCAGAATAGAGATATTGTAGTCCAAAAGTTGTTTTACCACTTCCAGGAGGGCCAGAAACAGTAATGGTTCTTCCAGGTTTAAATCCCCCAGAAATAACAGAGTCCAATCCAGGAATACCTGTTTTCACTTTAGAATATGTCGAATCCATATGTACAAAGAAATTAACGATAATTTTGTATATAAAGACGAAGACGAGTTTGATTCTAACAAATATTTTGTTATGAACTTATTACAAGTGAATATTTTTTGAATTAGTCCATAAAGACTCAAAAAGTAATTTCATAGAATAAACCATTGATTTTGAATTAGTCCACATTGCAAATAACTCTTCAGATGAATTAGCATTTTTAGTAAAGAATAACATTTCACCATTGTCTTTTAAAATAAAACACAGATGATTTTCTATATCTTTGCTTAATTTCTTAATGTTTTTTCTTTCCAAATCATCAAAAATGTAAGTGGTTTTATCAGAACATGCACTTAGTAATCTGAATGATTGTTTTGATTTTATGAATGATTCTAAGAAATCCCCATGATATAATTTCAGATAATCCTTTTCAGAACCTAAAATTAAAAATTCATCGTTGTAACTGTCAGTCATTTCAGTAATTTTTGAATGAATTTGATTTGCACCTTGCAACATTTGAAATTTTTCTTCAACTTCATCATGAATTGAATCAAATGCGGGTATGTTGTCCCACAATTCAGACAACCCTTTTTCCATCTGTTCAAGGGATTTTACTCTTTCTTTTTCAGAATTTACCAAAATCCAAATAGCTTTGTCTAAAGGTAGTGCTGTAAATTGAATTGGATGTTGGAAAGTTGCAGAAACTATTCCTTTGTTTTGTAATGCAGATAACAGATGATATGTTTCTGTTCGGGGTAATTTTAGTGCCTTGCATACTTCAGGGGCAGTTTTTGCACCATATTTTCCAAGATAAATGAAAACCTTACTTTGATTAGATGTTAATCCATATTGTAATAATTCAGTTTGAACCTTTTCAACAGATAATTTGTATTCATACATTTGTGAATCAGGAGTGGAATCAAATACGGATGTTTGTGTTGTGTTTTTTGCCATGTTTTTTCAGGATCCTCTGTTAGAAAACACTAGACTAAATTCTTGCATAGCTAAATTTGTTAGATCGGATTGATCGTTTTTGTCCATTTTTAGATGAAATTGTTGAGCATATTTAGGCATGAATAGTCATTAAACTCCAATTTTTATCATATTGTCAACAGGAATTGCTTTACCTGAGTAGATCGACTTTAAAGTAAAATTCTCTCTCATACCAGATGATTTTAAGAAAGTTATTTCTAAAATTCCTTCTTTTCCTCTAAATGCAACACAGCCCATATCTTCTTTGAGTCCTTTCTCCATAACATTAGACAAAGTAGATAATGTTCTTTGAAGGTTTTCCAGTTTTGCTTTTAACTCATCAACTGCTTTAAAGTATAATTCCAATTCTCCCTTGAGGCCTATTCCATTATACACTAAAATTTCATTTAGATTATACCATTTATCGCTAATTCCTTTTTTTCCTTTTTTCTTTTTCTCAGGTTTTGTCTTGGTTTTCTTGTCATTTGCTTTTTTATCCTCTATTTTCTTATCGTCAGATTTTGATTTGGGAGGTTCGCCAGCTAATTTTGCTTTTAGAGCAATAAAATCAGGATCATCTGCAGAAGATTCTTCATTAGAGCGGATTTTTTCTCCCAACATGTTTGAATATTCTTTGATTTGGAATTCTGTATCTTCTATTTCTTTTTCCAGATTAACTTTAAGAGAATTAACAGAGTTAAATCTCTCTATCAGAGATTTCAAGATTCTTCGTCTAGTGGAACTATAGATGGTAGATTTTCTTTGAGTTGAGATAATGTGCTTAGTTGTTTAGTGGCAGTTCTCAAGAAGGTAATTTTCTCAGTCAAATATGATTTCTGTTTTTGAATTAATTCCAATAATTGAGGAGTGACAAATTCTACGATGCTAGTAATGACTTCTGGAGGATAATCAGTGAATTTTTTAGTCTCTGTTTTTCCATTTGCTAGTTTAATAATTAATTTCAAATTTGGAAGCATTGTGATATTGCTATCGGATGGTAAGTTGAAAATTTCAGGATGTACATTTGTTGAAAATGATAAAAATTGAGTTATTACCTGTAATGCATTGTGTAAATCATCAATGACATTTGTTTTTTGATCCTCTAGTTCATAAATTTGAAGCGATTCCTCCATCAGAGTATTTAGCTGTGTTAGAGTCTTTGCATTAATATCATTAGGTTCAATCGAAACTTGTTCAGGAGCTTCCTGTTGTTCAGGAGCTGTTGAATTATCTGTAGATTCTGCAGATTGCAATGACTTTCAGATGCCAAAAGATCACATTAAAAGTTGTATGTACCACAATGTTACAGATCTGTAATGGAGCCTGATTATGGATTCCCGTAAATATGTATCAGCCCAAGATCTATGGTTTTTTTGAACGTTTCTCCAGATTCATCATACCCTTGGAGATACAATGCACCATCATAATCCCCTGTTGGAACTGTATTTTCAGCTTTTGGAGCAGAGTCAGGAGACGGAGGGGATTGTAGTTGATAGAAATCAATTTCGGCATAATATTCAGCAGGTATGTATATGCTATCTTGATATGGAGTTATTTCAGAATAATCCGCAATAGGAGTTGGTTGAGTAGTTGCATTCACAGTATATGGGACTGCAGCATATGAAGTTAAACCATCATTGGAAGTCAGGACCAGTCTTGTTCCAGCATAAACAAACCAAATTCCACCAGGGCCTTCATTATATGCCAAATAATTTATTTCCTCATCATATGAAAAAGATAGAAACGTAGGCCAACGTGGGGTTGGTGGAGGCGTTTGAAAGAATGAGGGGCCATCAGGAACATTAAAGAAACCTCCAAAATCATTATCAAATGTTATGTTGATAGGTAAATTTGATTCGTCTTCATCTTTCCAATCAAGAATTATTTTGATGCGATCACCTATATCAAAATCTATTACACTTGTTGAGGCCGCTGTCATATTTGCCTGCGAATATTTTAATTCAGAATCTTCATCATTGTCAGTGAAATTGTGGGTTTGAAGACTCAACCAATTGGTAGGATCCGAATCATCTTGATTTATGGTTGGATCATGAAATGGTAACACTATTTTTTTCTCAAGTACAACATCTTCAATCCAAACCCCGTCTTCATCGGTACGTTCAACGGTCATGTATAACCGCGTACCGTTGTTACCATAGTTTGTGTAATACAAATCATTAACTTGATCAGCATCTAATGCAGCATTATCCCAAAACAGATAAGAAGCAATGTCGGCTTTCGCATCAGGTTCACCATCGCTATTTTTTGCAAAAATTGCATTAAAATCTGGATCTACACTTGAATCACCAGAATATGTATCAGTATCAGAAACAACGAGTGTCCCATTAATGTATAGTTTACATGACCAAGCGGCATCCCTAACACCTACAATGTGAATCCATTCGTTAGTATCATAAGCAGTTGGAGTTACACAATCTACAATCTTATTGTGACGATCAGGAGAATATTTGAATTCTATTTCTCCACCAGTTCCAACAAATAGACCAAATATGTCTTCATCTGAGCCATCTGAATCAGGACAATCATTACCTGGATCATAACAAGGATCCTCTCCAAAAGCTACTAGAGGTTGTCCTCTTACATCAGCTCCTAGGTTTTCACTAATATCTGGAATTCTCACCCAAACAGCAATTGTGTCAGGAGCATAATTTTGTTCTACATTGTCAAATTCCCCATCATCTTGAAACCACTGATCTCCGTAAGTATCAGGATCAGACCTAAAGTAATTATCTCCATGAGGCCCGCCACCAGAATCAAAATCTCCTGAAAAACGTGGGTCTCCTTCTTCTTCTTTCATCCCTTTATCGTTATCAACTGTTCCCATCACATCACAAATTCTTTGACCATTTCCACAATCCTTAGAGTCCATCATAAATGCAAAAGTAGGTTCTGGAAAACCCAGAGGCACTGCATTAGAAAAATAATTCAAAGATGCATTAAAAGTTCCAATGGGTAATGATGTTGATGCAGTCATAGGTGCAGAAATAAATTCCAATGTGTTTCCATTGGGAGACAGGGTAAGTCCTGCAGAGTTTGGAGATGAGCCATCCATGCCATATTCAGCATTAGGAGTTAGTGATGTATCAATATGAAAAAACAGTACATCAGTCAAAACAGAATCAGATTCAGTTAATCCTAAAGATGTAAGTGCAGAACCTGCATCAGTTGCAATTGGAACTTCTTTGATAGATACAGATGTAGTTGCAAAATTTCCAGTATTTGCATTTGTCAGGGTAGCATTGAAAATCTGTTTATCGCCAACAGTATCGCCTGTTAATTCATAGGAATAGGTGAAAATTGCCACTTCGCCTGGGCCCAATGAATCATATGAAGTAGGGATTGGCCCTGAAATTAGTGAGTTTGACAGTCCTGCAGATGTTTCAACGAGGTCTTGTTCTGAAACATCCATCACAGGAACCAAATTATACAAATAATTTCCATTGGACATGTTGTTTACAACTGTAAACAGGAGGGTAGACTCGAAGGTACTAGGAATTACTGAAGGATTTGGAGTCAAGCTCATGTAAACATTTTCATCAGCAAGAGAATTAACATAAAAAGAATTTATTTCGCCTCTAGATGAGACAACTTTCATGTTGTATCCTTTATCTACATCCATTGTAAAATCAACTAGACTGCTAAGATCAGCAGTATTGCCAGGTGCAATCTCTGCATCTAAATCAAATTTTTGAACTACGTCGTTTACTCCTTGCTCATCAATATACAGTGTAGTAATTTTTACAGGTATTTCCCCAGTGTTTTTAATAATCCCATCTAATTTGTCAGATGCAGTAATATCAATTGAAGATATTTCAAATGCTTCAGATTGTTTATCTCTCTGTCTTGATTCCTCTACAATTAATGATTGAGAGTAATTACCCATCACATCCAAACTGTACGAAACATAAGACAGTGCACCAACAACCACTGCAACTAAAAATACAGTTCCAACTACAGCACTTAGACCTCTGTGAGATGTCATGGTGCAACCACCTGAGAAATGAATTGGTTGTCCCTATTTGTAAAAACAATCACATCAAGTTCATCTGATGATTGCCACGGATATGTTGCGTTTAATGAAAGAGATTCAGATTTTACAACACCGGCATCAGTATATGTATAGGTAAACGAAGTATTGTTAGTTCCAGTGACATTAGTGACCTGAATTGATGTAACATTTAATCCTAAAATTCCAACATTAGCTATCGTGACATTTAGATGGTTGGCAGTCATTATTCCTGAAGGAGTTGCAAACCAAATATTTTCAAAAATTAAATCTTCACGAATTTTATTCATTTGAGTATTAAACACCTCATCCATTTCTTGTTGTTGCTGAGAAATACTAGTTTGAGACCATCCAAGTAACATAACTCCTATTATGCTGACAGATGCCAAAAGAATTCCACTGGTAACAACATTTGCAATTCCTCTATGATGAGAAATTCTAAACTTTACCGTGCATGTCTTGAAATTTTTATCGAGGTTAAAAGAAAACATATCTTTTATCATTTTAGCAGTATGTGAGTTTATGTACCAGATTGGACGATGTCAGGGTTTTCAATTTTCTCATCAGTAGATGGATCTGCTTTATCGGATGTCTCAGATGAAGATTCTAAAATTTCTTCAGGTAGATCCTCAGAAATATTTTCATCAATAGATTCAGAATTTATGAGTTCATCAGGTTCTATTAAGGAGTCATTCATTGTTCCAATTGTATGTGGAGGACTGGAAACGTTCAAACTCTTTGAAAGTAAAAAGAAAGTTGGAAAAAGTTCATGGTAAATCATTGTAAGGATTTTAGGAATATCATTTTCATCTTTTTCTAAAATTTCATTTCGCTCTACAGAATCTCCTGAAATTTTTGCAATTCCTTCAATTGCTAATCGCACATTTTTTGGGTTGGATAATGCTGTAAAACCATATTTAAAAACAGATTGTTCCTCGCTATTATCAACTTCTTCAATATTTGCCTCTACATCGTATTTATCCAATTTGTTTAGTGTAGGATCATTTTTACTCATAGCAATAGAGGTAAGCTCAACATGTGTATTCATACCTAAAAAGTGCTAAATTTTCATTATTACAATGTGTATGTAATATCTACACACACATAACAGCATTAACTATATCTGAATATAAAATAAGCATAATTGGAACAAAAAAAACAGCTTATTTCATCTGTTAATCGAACTAGAATCAGTTCTGATAATGTTAATCTTTCAGTATCCATTTCAAAGATTAAGAAAAATACACACGAATTATCAAAAATGTATGATTTTAAAAAATACATGGATTCATCAGACATGCATTTTCCTGAAGAAATGGATGAAATGATTCCAAAGGATACTCCTCCTTATCTTGATAATGGAGAGCATTATGTAGAAAGAATTGGAAGGGCGTTAAAATTTTTCAAGCAGTGTGCACTAATTGGTCCGAGTGGAACGGGAAAAACTCACATCGTATATCTTGTTGCAGAATTAGCTGGATTGCCAATGTGGGAAATTAACTGTGGTTTGGCAACTTCGGTTTTTGATTTATTTGGAAGATATGTAGGATTGGGAAAAGAGAATTGGATTGATGGATTGATTACAGGTTGGTGTAGAAAAGGGGGAATTCTCTATCTGGACGAAGCAAATATGATGAAACAGGATGTTGCAACAAAACTTAACCCGTTATTAGATCAAAGAGGCCACATGGTTTTAACTGAAAAAGATAGTGAAATTATTCACAGGCATAAACATGCATATATGATAATTAGTATGAACCCCGTTTCATCAGAATTTGCAGGTACAAAACCAATCAACGCAGCCATGAGAAGAAGGATGAGTGTTTGGTTGAACTTTGACTACATGAGTGTAGGAGACAATATTGATGAAAAAGAGATCAACATGGTTTCAAAGAAAGGAGGCATTCCCATGAGTGATGCTGAAGTTATTGTAAAGGCAGGAGCCAAAATAAGACAAGAATACAAAATGGGTGATTTGCCATATGGTCCATCTGTTGGAGATTTGGTCAATTGGGCAAAGATTTGTTCTGATGGTATGTCAATTATTGATGGAGGAAATGAAACATTAATCCCTATGACCAGTGATGACCCTGAAGTTCAAGATGAAGTTAGACACATTGTAAAGAAGATTATTGAAAGCCATGTGGCAGCAAAGAAAAAGGAGTAAGATAAATGAAAGAAACAGTGCAAGAAATTGCACATCAATTATTCTTTGATATTTCAGAAAGAAAACCAATAGATGTGGACATGTTCTTTTTAGAACAACAATATTTTCCTCAGATTGATTATGAACCAAGAATGACAGTATATCTTCCAATGCCAAGACAAATTCAAGGGATAGAAACAATTCAGGGTTGCACATTTGCAAATTTAGAAAAATATCAAAATACAATTTTTGGATTGTTTTTAGCATCTGTATGTCATGCAGCAGGACATGCCAGAGTCACAGATTTTAAAAAATACAAAAAATGGATGGTAAATAAAAACAAAAAACGAGCATATGAAACATTTGAGTTTATTGAAGATGTCAGAGTAAACCAATTTTTAAAAAATAAATTTCCACAGTATTTTTTAGAAATTCAAAAAATTCAGAATTATTTTGTGCAATTAAATGAAAACAAACTAAAACAAGATATTAAAAAAAACTCAAAAAAAATATTTTCAAACAAATTCATTACAGACATCAAAATTAAAAGAGAAATAATTGAGGAAAAGGTATTACAAATGACATCTGAAAATTATACAGAGTTTGAAGAAATTGCAGACGAAATTTATGAATCATCAAATATCTTAACCGATAACAAACTACCTTTTGCAGATCACTATAGTCATCCAAAAAGAATAGAAAAATGGATAGAGAATGTCAGTATTTCGACTAAAGGGGAATTTCTTAGCATTGTAGAAAGATTTGGAGAAGTGTGGTTTGAGCAGCTAAAACGTAGAGCCAAAGTTAGAAAAAAATATGGTGGAATTACAGAAGATTTGGAATTTGACAAGATAGATTTTGCACCGGAAAATATTGGAGAATACCTTAGATTGAAAAATGCCACTCACTTGTTTTTGAAAAAAATGTCAGCACAGATGAAAATGACACCAAATGTCATGGATGAGGGAATGCCAGAAGATATGGGGTTGTTACAGATGCAAGCAGCCATTCAGGCAGTTGCAGCACAAAATAACAGCATTCAGATTTTTGAACAAGACGACTATAGGAGAATTGAGGAAGAGTGGGCAATAGTTGTGGATACTAGCAGCAGTATGAGGCTAAAATTTGATGAAATGAAGAAATTTGCAATATGTTTAGGAGAAGCAGCAAATGAGGTGAATTCAAAAAATGGAAAATGGGGATTTTTTACATTTAATAACAATTTCACCATTGTAAAAGATCATTATGAGAACTATGATCAAAATTCAAAATCACGAATTGGCGGTATCGAAATTAAAGGATTCTCATTTATAGCAGATGCCGTAAAATTATGTTCTAGGATATTAGAAAGAGAGAATATTGAAAGAAGATACATCTTTTTAATTACAGATGGCCAAGCTTTAGGAACATATGAAGCAGACAAAAAAATGGAAGAAGCTGTTGAAGCAGCAAGGAAAAAAGGAATTAGCATAGTAGCAATTGGAATGCCTGCAGGAATTACAAAAATTTTTTCAATGTGTATGCCTTATGAGGGATTAAGAAAAACAGTTGCAAGGTTTCTAGGAGCTTATACAATGATTGCTGGCGACGATATGTAAATTATTATTTTAAAATAAAGACAAAAATAAGAAAACCCATCATTGGGAAATTCGCTCCTACTTTTTAAGATGTTACATAATTCATATGATAATACTTGAAAACCAAACTAAGCAAAAAACGTGCAATCAGTACAGTGCTCACAACAGTCATCATATTGGTGTCTTCAGTTGTTCTTGGTTCAGGTGTCGTGCTTTACGGAACATCATTGTTTCAGGGCGGTACACAAACTGAAAACATTAACGTTTCAGGAATCAAGGTATGGGTACACGATACTGATACCGTAGGTGTAGCTTGGGGAGCAGCAGCTGTAAGAAACACAGGTGACAAAGTAGTTGCAGTTGATAAAATATCAATTAGAGGTACAGACATTCCATTTGAAAATTGGTATGCAGATACATCACTAACATCATCTGAATTCCAACAAGCTCTGAATCACACAGGTTGGGTAAATGCAGCTCCAGGAACAGATGGACCTGCAATAGCTAAACTTGGAACTTGTGCATCAAATACATCCTATCTATGTATTGATCAAGATTCAGCAGGATCAGGAACAAGCATAATTTCCGCAGATGCTGCTACAGGTCCAGTATCTCTGAATCCTGGTGGAACAGCAGTTATTTACTTTAAGGTAGGTAACGGGACATACACTACATTGGATTCAGGCATTCAATCAAATGTAAGCATATTTGCAGGAAATGCAGGCTCACCCTATTCAATCATAGTAGAAGGCCAACTATAGAACAAGTGAACACCGCCCAATTCATTCTTAAAGTATGATTCTTTTTACTCTGTAATTCAAAAAAATTACATACTTGACTAGATATTCTATTAATTTGGAGATTAAGCAATAAAATGAAAACCAAACTAAGCAAAAAACGTGCAATCAGTACAGTGCTCACAACAGTCATCATATTGGTGTCTTCAGTTGTTCTTGGTTCAGGTGTCGTGCTTTACGGAACATCATTGTTTCAGGGCGGTACACAAACTGAAAACATTAACGTTTCAGGAATCAAGGTATGGGTACACGATACTGATACCGTAGGTGTAGCTTGGGGAGCAGCAGCTGTAAGAAACACAGGTGACAAAGTAGTTGCAGTTGATAAAATATCAATTAGAGGTACAGACATTCCATTTGAAAATTGGTATGCAGATACATCACTAACATCATCTGAATTCCAACAAGCTCTGAATCACACAGGTTGGGTAAATGCAGCTCCAGGAACAGATGGACCTGCAATAGCTAAACTTGGAACTTGTGCATCAAATACATCCTATCTATGTATTGATCAAGATTCAGCAGGATCAGGAACAAGCATAATTTCCGCAGATGCTGCTACAGGTCCAGTATCTCTGAATCCTGGTGGAACAGCAGTTATTTACTTTAAGGTAGGTAACGGTACACTTACTACATTGGATTCAGGTGCATCGACTACAGTCAGTGTATTTGCAGGAAAAGCTGGTGGCCCACAAAGCATCACAGTAGCAGGTCAATCCTAGGATAATTGACTTTTTTAAAATTATCCACAACAATCTTTTTACTTTTTAGATAGAAGAAGAAAATTGTGTGTATTGTAATGTTTCACACTGTTGGATATAACCAAAAAATCAAGATCAAGTATTGAAGAACATGGGTAAAAAGAAAGAAGAGCAAGGACTAGAAACATTTCTTAAAAGTGAATTCCTAGATGAAATTAATAACACTACTCCAAAAGGTTCCAAAATTTTAGAAAAATACCCACTAAAGGCACCATTTAGTTATGCAAATATCATACAAAATCAGGATACAGGAAGCATATCTTATCAAGTAGATGAAACTAAACTTAATGCTTCAGAAGAAATAGTATACAATCAGCTATACAGATTAATTGAAGAAAACTTAGATTCTCCAGAAAATATTGAAAAAGATTTTGGGTTTATGTCATTTGTAAATAAAATTCTAAAAGAAAACGAGAAACTGTTTCAAGAACAGCCATTGGCAAGTATTGAAAAAGTAAAATACTATTTGGAAAGAGACATTGATGGATTTGGCAACATAGATCCCATAATGAATGATCCAAACATAGAAGACGTAAGTTGTAGTGGAATTCTTACACCAATTTATGTTTGGCACAGAAAATATGACAGCATTCCATGCAACATTACATTTGAAAATGAAAAATTAAATTCCTTTGTTTCACGAATTGTGTTCAGAGCTGGAAAACACATTAGTTCAGCACATCCAATTTCAGATTTAGCTTTACAAGGAAATCATAGAATTTCAGTATTATATCAAAAAGAAGTCACACCAAAAGGGACTAGTTTTACCATAAGAAAATTTAAAGAAGATCCATATTCAGTGATAGATTTAATTTCGTTTGGAACCATCAATGTAGATATCGCATCATATCTATGGCTATTAATGGAAGCCAAGATGTCCATCATGGTAATAGGTTCAACTGGAAGTGGCAAAACAACAATTCTAAATGCAATTACGGGTTTAGTGAATCCAGATTACAAGATTTTTTCCGTAGAAGATGTATCTGAAATCAACATAAAACATGAAAATTGGTTTAGTTTAGTATCACGAGTAGGATTTGGACCTGAAGGGGAAGGAGAAATTGGTCTATATGATTTAATTAAATCAGGAGTAAGGCACAGACCAGATTATATTGTAGTAGGTGAGATTAGAGGGTCAGAAGCATATGTAATGTTTCAAGCAATGGCCACAGGTCATGGAGGATTATGTACAATGCATGCTGATAGTTTAGAATCTGCAAGTAAAAGATTACAACAAAAACCGATGGACATTCCAGCATCATATATGGCATTAATGAATTGTGCAATTGTAGTTAGAAGGGTTACAGACAAAGACGGGAAGAGTACCAGAAGAGCAATATCGATTCAAGAAATAAAAACTGCAGATTCTTATCATAATGCATTCAAATGGGAACCAAAATCAGATTATTTTAGTCCACAATTAGAAGATAGTGAAATGTTAGAAAGAATCTCACAGCAAACAGGTAAAAGTATTGACGAAGTTTTAGAAGAATTTGAAAGAAGAAAAATTGTTTTAAAATGGTTGGTTCAGAGAGGCATTAGAGCATATGATAAAGTAGCAGAGATAGTTGGAAAATACTATAGAGAACCAGAGACATTGATGAAAAAAATAGAATACGGAGTGTAACCATGTCTTTTTTAAAAAAACATGAAGAAGAAGACAAGAAGAAGAAATTAAATAAAAAAATTAATGCAGAATTGCCCTTTTTTATTACCATAGTTACTCTATTGGCAACTAGTGGTTTTGGACCCTATACTATTTTTTTGAAAATAAAAGATTTGGAATTATTACCAAATGTCAGATTAGAAGGAATAAAGATCCTTAAAAAAATCGATATTTTAGGTAAAGACCCACTAGTAGTAATGTCTGAAACAAATGAGAGAGGATCAAATTTTGGAGATTTTTTAAATGGTTGGGTATCCTCGATTCAAAGTGGAGGAGACGTAGTAAATTTTCTTACCACAAAAATGAATTCAGCATTTGACATGTATGAATCACAACAAGCAGAATTGGCAAAAAAAGTTGAAACCGTGATTGAGACATACATGACAATGCAGGTAGTAGTTTTAGCAATTTACATCATAGTTACTGCCACATCCACAGAAGGAATAGGGAGTACTAATGCAATTGGAGAAATTGATCCCCTCTACATGGTAATAATCATGCCACCTGTAGTATCAATATTATTTTCAATTATTGCAAGCAAATTAAACAAATCAAAAGTCAAAGAATTGGATTGGAAAAAAATCACAATGTTTGGAATCCCTGGAATATTGGCAGCAATTGTAATAATTACACTAAAAATATTACCTGATTTTAACCTCTATATTTTAGGAGGAGCATTGATTGCAGCTGCAATGTGGCCTGCGTTAAATTTTAAAAATAAATATAAATTTTCTTTAGATTCAGAATCAGCAACAGCACAAATTATGAGAGATGTTGCAGAATCAAGAAAAGCAGGTTTAGGTCCTGAAAAATGTGTAATACAAACAACCAAAAGGAAAGATTATGGATTGTTTAATCGAATTGCAAATGGAATTGCAAATAAATTAGAATGGGGGATGACATTGGACAACATTTTTGAGTTTATTAAAAAAGAAATTACAGATTTCCAAATTTTAATTAATTTCAAAGTGTTGTTTGAAATTATCTCCTCTGGAGGAGGTAATGTTAATACACTTAGTACATTAGCAGGGGTTGCAGAAAAAATTCACACTATAGAAAAAACAAAGAGAGAGAAATTAAAACCATATGTCATGGTAGGTTTTATGTTAATTGCAATTACAGGATTTACTACATTACTAGTAATTGAGTCATTAACAAGTTTGGGAGCTCAACTAGAAGAAGATGAAGTAAAAAGAACAGCATTAGAATTAGAATCAAAATCAAGATTTGAATTACTTGGAATTGCAATACTTGTTCAATCTTGGATTTCAGGTTTATTTTTAGGTAAAATTACCACTGGATCATATTCTGGAGGTTTCATGTATTCAATATTTCTGGTAGGAGTATCTATTGGAGCAATAGTGGTCATTCAGATGAAAATTTTTAGTGTTTCTTCAATATTCGGCTAACTGTATGTATTGTAATGTTTCATACTATCCAATATAACAAAAATTTATCAATTTAGTTTAAGATGAAAGCATATTTTTTGATATTTTGTGTTTTTTTGAGTATCTTTGTAATTCCTGTACAGGCTCAAATTACGTCAGAATTTGGATATCAGTTACATCCTGAAAAATTACTTGAGAATACAGAGGGGAAATTACAAATTTTTGTTACATCTAACAACATGATGGTTCCAAAACAAATTGAAAATCTAAAAGTTGTAAGTTCTGATAACTCAATAATTCAAATTCTAGGAGTCGAAGATAGCAATGATAAATTTACAAAAAATATTTTAATTAAAGCAGTAAACCCAGGAATAACTACTATAGCATTAGCTGCATCAGGATTCTCATCTAAAGAAATTTCGCTTGAAGTTTTTAATAACAATAATCACCCAACACAAATTTTGATGAAAACAACACCGGAAGTATTTCCTGTAGATGGTCCCAGACATGGATATGTGGCATTAGAACTAGCTACAACAGGAGGATTGCCCACACTGGCATCAGAAGATACAACCATACACCTGTACACTCCAAATAATGATGTGATAGCATTAAAAAATTCTGAAATTGTGATTGCAAGTGGTAATTACTATGCAATTACAGAATTTGATATCATAGGTAGTGGAGATGCAATAATTTTTGCAGAAACGGAAGGAATGAAAAAAATCAGTAGTATTGTAAGTGTATTAGAAGCTTCAAAACCTCTTAAATTACAATTATCTGTATTCCCAGAAAATTATAATAGTTTTAGTGGAAACAAAGGGTTTGCAATAATTCAATTACTTGATGCAGAAAATATTCCAGTTTTAGCAGAAGAAGACATACCTTTCAAATTAGAAATAGAAAATCCAGATGTTGCAATTAACACTAGCCATGATTTTGAAGAAGTCATATTTGATAAAAATCAATTAAAAATTGAGAAAGGAGAATATTCAACATTTACAACATTTACACCCAGACCCAATATTGGAGATTTTACTGATGATTCTGAACAGACATACAATATGTTTATTT
Source organism: Nitrosopumilus sp. (assembly GCF_025699255.1). NCBI lineage: Archaea > Thermoproteati > Nitrososphaerota > Nitrososphaeria > Nitrosopumilales > Nitrosopumilaceae > Nitrosopumilus > Candidatus Nitrosopumilus sp. Next base: position 105,075 of record NZ_JAILWA010000001.1, read on the forward strand.
CAGCAAATAATATTTTGACCGAAGGAGATCAGATAAAAATAATTCACGATGAAATAGGAGCATTAGAAGGCAAGGGGCCATCAGTTACCAAAGTTTTACCATTTCTGACTACAGGTAAAGAAGAAATCATTGCTGTCACATATTATGAGACCAGTATTGAAGTGTCTAGACAAACAGGAGGCAGTAGTCAAGGAAGTACAAATAGGGAACTTGTCACAGTAACTGTACCTGTTCAGGCCAATGAAGAACATGAAATTAATTTCTCATCTTCAGAATCAGACACAGTAAATCCCATCAATCCAATAATGAAGAAAGGAGAAAGTGGAGTAATTGTTTATGGTAAAACAGGGACGATTATTCCTGATGATTCTGTAACGTTCTACATTACAGATAACGAAGGAGTTAAAACAGCATTAGGAAATCCAATAGGTCCAATCAAAGGAGATATTTCATTGGTTGTTGAACCTATGCTTCCAATGATTTTAGCAGAAAAACAATTTCCAGTGTTAGGATATTTGCAAGAAGGAAATAAAGGTGAAGAAACTACAACAGAAACTACAACAGAAGACGGGGAAGATGCAGAAGAAGATGCAAGGTCGGGAGTTACACCATTTATTGAAGACGGAGTATTAACTTTTTCAGCAAATAATTTTGTAGATGTAGATTCCACCGCAATTAAAAGAAACCAACCATATTCAGTAATCAACATATTGTCAAATGAGGTTGGATCTTCCACATTGTTATATCAAATGGGAGGATTTGACGGAAGTACAGATATTGAGACACATACAACAGATCCTGCACAAATTCATTTATCATTTCCAAAAAATATTTTAGCAAATTCTGAAACTTTAGCTACAGTACAATTACTAGATTCAGTAGGAAACCCAGTATATGCAAAAAAAGATATTGGAATTAAACTAGTCTCAAATAACGAGAGCATTTTGAAAATTCCTCAAGAAGTAACAATAGAAGAGGGACAATATTTTACAACATTTGATTTAGAAACAATTGAAGAAGGTATTGTTGAACTTGCTTTACTTTCGGAAGATTTCTCATTATCAAAATATGACATCAATATTGTTGACATCAGCCCAGTTTTGACATTAGATCTTTTAGGTACAATGAATTGGAATGAAAGAATTGAAGGTAAATTATCGGTCAGTATACCAGAAATACAAACATCTCTTTCAGGATTTGAAGTAGAATGGATTGTAGAGGGGGGTGAATTAATAAAAATGGATGAATCGACAAACAATGAAGGAATTGCAACAGTAAACGTTATGGCAAATGATAAAGATAAAGTATCGATCTCAGCAAAAGTATTAGGAAATGGACTAAGTGAATCTACAATTTCAAAAACAGCTAGCATACTAAATATGCCAATTGTTGAAGAAGTGTCAGATATAGAATCTGAGAATTCAGTAAACGAACTATCTTTAGACCCCATCATTATGATTATCATCATAATTCCCACATCTATAGCAGGAATGTTATTTTTCCTAAAACGTACAGATAGGTTAGAATTAATTACAGAAAAAATTCCAATTGCAGATAAGTTGAATTTGGGAGACAGGATAGAAGAAATTAAGGAGAAAATATCAGACATCAAAAATCGTTAATAGAGTATAAAAAATGACTAAAAAGAGAACCTATTTTCTCAAACACATGAAATAGAATTTAAAAAAAAAGAATCATAATGATTGAGCATATAACCAATTATGAAATAATTGGAATAAGTATCGCGTTAGTGATGTTAGTAATTGGTTCAATCATTGATTTTTGGAAACGTGAAATCCATGATTATTATTGGATTGGATTTGGAGCAACTGGATTGATATTGGTGTTTTTAAGCTCAGAGATTGTTTCTAATTTACTAGTAATTGGATTTGCACTCATTATAGCACCATTTGTAATATTAGTATGGAGAATAGGTTTGTTTGGAGGTGCAGATGCATTTGCATTAATTGCTTTAGCGATCATTGCGCCAATGGCAACATTAAGTGAAAGTCCGATATCTCCATTTACTACATTATCAAATGCAGCAATATTATTTGTAATTCCATTTATTGTAAATATTTCTAGAAATATATTTTCTCAATTAAAAGGAGAGAAAATTTTTGAAGGGTTTGAAGAAACCAAAATAAAAAAAATTATTGCATTATTAATAGGATATAAGGCAAAAAATCCAAAATTCGCATTTTCTATCGAAAAAGTAGAAAAAAATAAGAGAAAATTTACTTTTGCAATGCATCATGCAGAAAATGAAGAATTCTGCAACACCCCAAATACATGGATAACTCCTGGAATTCCATATTTGCTTCTAATTACAGGAGGATTTGTTATTCAGTTGTTATATGGAGACATAATTTTGAGCCAATTATTGGTCATGAGGTAGAATTTTAGATCTGTAATATGCAATAACATACACCCCCTTATGTCATCATTGAATGTAATTATTTTGAATGACAGTAACAGAGACTGTAGAAGAAGGAGTTTTTCAATCAGAAAATCCAATTCACGAATTAAACAGAATGCTTGTCAGATATGATCTTACACCGAACCAAGCCAAAGTGTATTTATTTCTGAGTAAAATAGGCATAAAAACAGCATCAGAAATATCAAAAGCGCTAAAAATCCCAAGAACTGAAACATATCATCTGTTATCCACATTACAGCAGAAAGGAATAATTTTTTCAGTGTTTGGAAAACCCACTAAATTTAACGCAGTAGGACTAGAAGAATCACTAGAGATCTTAGTGAATAATGAAAAGAACAGAATCAATGAACTAGAAGCAGGCAAAGAAACCCTGATCAAATTATGGAATATAATCCCCAAGTATGGAGAAGCAGAACCAGAATCACAAGACAATAAATTCCAATCACTGCAGGGAAGAAATTCAATTTTGGTTAAATTAGAACAGATGATAAAAGAGTCAAAGGAAAATATTCTAGTTTTAGGAACAGATGCAGATTTTAAGAGGTTTTACTTTACAGAATTTACAGAATTACTAAACAAAACAAAATCAGAATTAAAGGTATTAACGGATCATCAAGCAGACATGCCAAATATTTTTGAAAGCATTGAACCTAAAAAAGTGAAAAAAATAGAAGATAAAAATAGAGAAGATTTTTGTTTCATCATCAAAGACGATAGTGAAGTTATTTTCTTTATAAGCAATAACAAAGTAAAAGACATGTTAGCAGTTTGGACAGATTCTAAAGCATTTGTAACAACATTAAGATCATTGTTTAGTTTAATGTGGAAAAAATCACACCATATTGACGAAACTGATGCTGAATCATTATTAGGTTCAGAGATTACATATGAACACAGACTAAGAGAAATAGAACAAGAAAAAATGATTTTAAATTATTTACAAGAAAACTTTCAATTGTTAGGGAATAGGAGAAATGAAAATTGACAAAAGACAAAGTTAAACAAAAAGAAGAATTGCAAAGTTTGAATATTTTGATTATTGACGATAATGAACAAATTACAAAAATGCTAACAACATTTCTCGAATTAAAAGATCATAAATGTACAGTAGCAAATGACGGTAGAGAAGGATTAAAAATAATCAAAGAAAATCATCATGATGTAATATTATTAGATTTAGCCATGCCTGAATTTGATGGCTACTCAGTAATCAAGGATCTTGAAGAAAACAATTCTCTTAAAGATCATAAAATTATTGTATTTACAGCTTCTACAATCACACAGGAAGAACTTGATGATCTTGTAAAACAAGGTGTGACAGGATATATCCTAAAACCAATTGATATAGATATTTTACATTCTAAACTAATCGATACTGCAGAATTATAATAATCAGGAGTATACTAAATGCTTCCAATAAAACACACTTTATTTCTAGTATCAGGAGTTTCAAGTTTCATTATATTTTACATGGGAATTGTAAATTTTCTAACTTCAATAGAAGAAAGTACTGGAATGATACTACTAATATTTTCAGTTTTTGTTGCAACTGGAACTTTGCTAGGAACTGTTCATATATCAACTAGCATTACCAAGCCCATTCAAAAATTGGCAAAAAACATGTCAGATTTTTCAAAATCCAATAAAATGTCAGAAGAAAATCAAGTCAAGACAAACGTAAAAGAAATTTTTGAATTAAATGAAAATTTTGTTAGTATGGGAGAAAAAGTAGAAAAAACGATTAACCTGCAAAATGAATATGTACAAAAATTAAAAGATATGGATAGAAAAAAACTAGAGTTTTCATCAATGGTATCTCATGAATTAAAAACACCAATAGTTCCAATTTTAGGATATGTCCAGATGTTACAAAAGAAAAATTTTTTGGGAGAGTTGAATGAAAAACAGACTGATGCAGTAAATGAAATTTATTCATCAACAGTAAAACTGCAAAGATTAGTAGGAGATATACTCACCACACAAAAATTAGATTTAGGTAAACTAGATTTTAATGAAGAAGAACTTGATATTTCAGAACTATTGAATGTAGTGATAAAAGAATTCAAACCAGTTGCAGATACGAAAAACATACAATTGATATCAGATTATAAAGGAAATGAGCATATTTTTACAGATAAAGACAGGATAAATCAAGTGTTTTCAAATTTAGTAAAAAATGCAATAGATTTTGTTTCTGAAAATTCGGGAAAAGTCATAATTGGTGCAAGAAACAACCCAACAAATACAGAATTTTTTGTGCAAGACAATGGACCAGGAATTTCTGCTGAGAATCAAAACGAAGTTTTCAAAAAATTTTATCAAATTGATACATCCACAAGTAGGAAAAGAAGTGGTAGCGGCTTAGGTTTAGCAATATGTAAAGGAATCATTGAAGCATTGGGAGGAAAAATTTGGGTAAACAGTGAAGAAAATATTGAAACTACTTTTTATTTCCAAGTTCCAAAAAACCATTAAAAGTTTCGACACAAAGCCAATCTGAAGCAGAAACCTAAAATTTGCATTTATCTTTTACGTATAAAAAATCTGAATGAATACTACGTGTATCTTAAATGAAAAAATACCCAAAAGATCTTGTTGAGCAGAAGAAGGTATGGGATCTATACTCTTGGTATGTTTGTACTGTTAGGAATGTTTACAAATAATGTATTTGCAGAAGTTGTGGACATTCAAGTAAATAATAAAATATTTGAAATGGGAGACAAAATCGAATTTTCAGGAAAAGTTGAAGAAAAATCTACAGGAATAGTAACAATTGTAATTAGAGATTTTAATGAACAATTTGTTTTACTTTCTCAAGCAACAATAAATTATGATAATACTTTTGAAAAAAGTATGGTTATAGGAAATGAGTTTATAGAATATGACACCTATACAGCTACTGGATTTATTTTAAATATGTCAAAAGGAGTTACGACAGAATTCAAAATTACAGAAGACAATTTACAAGATTATCATCATGAAGATTCAGTTATTATTGAAAACAATGTAGATTCAGAAAATCAAAAAATAATTAATAAGATTATACATGAACCAAAATCAGAAAAACTGGATTTTGTGGATCCTAGCAAAGACCCTATCCATTATATTGAAAGATATTATTCAGAGCCTACGTACAAAAGTTGGTTTAATAGAAATTATCCAGGATGGACTATTGAGGAAGCGGTAGGATACACAGACAATAATCTAGAGATAAAGGAAATCTCAAAAGAAATTACAGATAACAGCATAATTCCAAATGCACAAGCATCATCAATTCTTGAACCCAATCAAGAAATTACAGATAATTCAGACATTGCACAAATTTCATTAGCTGTTGCAGGATTAGGGATATTATTTGGGGCAGTATATGGGATAAAAAGACAAGTGGATGATAATTCAAGGCAAATTTCACTCAACAAAAACACCATCAGAAAAAAATTAATCCGTTCCATAATAGGTTCTAATCCAAAGGAAATTTTGGAAACAAGATTGGCAAAAGGAGAAATATCTTTAGATGAATTTGAGTTGTTGAAATCAAAATTAACTTGATGTAATCATAGAACTTTTTTTGCTATCAAAGTTAGATAAAGTATCTTTTTTTAATTTGTCAAAGAAATCTGCAATCATATCTATTCCTGCAACAACTTTAGGGGCATTCATTTTTACAAATTCTAATTTTTCAGCATTAGATTGAGGTTTGTTTTCAAGGTAATTTTTGTATGTACTAGCACCATCATAATCAACATATGCAATTCTTGCACTAAAATCAGTTCGTTCTAAAACCAAACTATCTCCACCAACAATGGCAGTATGATAAGGATGAACGATAAGGGATTCAGATAATTTTTGGGAAGTAGAAATTCTGGCTTTTTGTAGATCAGTTGCAAACGCGTTAAAATCTGCAAGGAGGTAAAATGTCGCATCAGGTTTTGTAGCCTTTACGCCATCTATTGCACTTAGTGCATGATAAGTATAATCGCCCATAATTTGATGAATATTTCTAGTCGTGACAAAATATTCGTCCATTTCTTTGCTGATTTCAAATCCAGCTACGGCAGCATGTTGAATTGGGGTAGATACTGCAGTATATTCAGTGGCAAGGATTTTTTTGAATTGTGTTTTGAGATCTGCTGCATGTTGAGGAAAAATTACATATCCTAATCTATATCCTCCAGCTGCATGAGATTTGGACAAACCATTTGTGACAAAAGTCCCTTCAGGGTAAATTTTTCCCATACTAGTAAATTTTGAAAAGTCATATGTAGTGAGTGCATAAATTTCATCAGAAATCACAGTGATGTTTTGTTCTCTGCAAACATCTGCAATTTCTTCTAATTCTAATTGATCATATAGTAATCCAGTAGGATTATTGGGATTATTCAAAATCAATATTTTTTGTCGGTCTTGCAATCTTAGTGCAAGACGTCGAAGATCACTAGGAGAAATTTTTTTGTTTGCACGAGTAGGCAACATGTGATAATTTTTTTTCAAAAATCTTATTTGTGGAAGATATCCCAACCATGCAGGAGTTGGCAATATTACAGTTCCATGTAGGATTTCTAAAAGATTGAAAATCAACTCTTTAGTTCCCGGACCTACATAGATTCGTTCAGGAGCTACATCCATCTTGAAATAATATTTGTTATATTTTGAAATTGCATTTCTTAATTCAGGAATTCCAGAAATTGGAGCGTAGGCTCCTTTCTCAACATTTTTGATTAAGGTATTTTGAATTAATTGTGGTACTGGAAATGGGGATTGTCCAAAAGCAAATCCATAGAAACCAAAACTGCATTCAGGATGAGGGCAATTAGAATGAAATTCTTGTAAAAATGTATTTAATTTGAGATTTTCAGGCATCTCAATGTCTTCTACTTGTTGATCAACTACAAATTTCAACTAGTATTGGTAACAAGATTGAAATTATAAGTTAAGCGTAAAATAGTAAATAACAAAAGGTTAGAATAATTCAACTCAATTTTTGAATTTCATCCAAAATAGAAGGATCCTCAAGAGAAGACAAATCTCCCAATTCATTCCCTAGTAATTTTGATTTTAACAATCTGCGCATTATCTTGCCAGTACGTGTTTTAGGAAGATCAGATATCTGAAAAATATATTTGGGTTTTGCCAATTTACCAATTTTTTCTGAAAGATAATTTGATATTTCAGATTTGTTGATTTTTTCAGATTTGTTTTCAGAAACAAAAAAAACTACAATTGCCTCACCTGTAAGATAATCAGGAATAGCAATTGATGCAGCATCAGATATTTTATCATGAGAAATAATAGTTTGTTCTATCTCAGCAGTGCTCATCCTATGACCAGATACATTGATGACATCATCTGTCCTTCCACGCATATACCAAAGATTATCTTTGTCAACGTAAACGTAATCACCATGAAACCAAATATTTTCAAATCTTGACCAGTATGTATCAAAATATTTTTGAGCATCATGTAGTAATCCTCGAGTCATTGCAGGCCAAGGGGATTTGATTACTAAAAACCCATTTTGTTCTCGTACAGAATTTTCATCATCATCAAATACATCTAAGTTCATTCCAGGAACAGGAATACCCACAGTGGATGGTTTTAATTTCATTCCAGGAAAAACAGAAAGCATTGCACCTCCAATCTCAGTTCCACCAGACAGATTCATGATAGGGATTTTTTTGTTTCCGACTTTTTCAAATAGCCACCACCATGAATCTTCATCAAGAGGTTCTCCAGTAGTGGGAATATTTTTGATATTGTTTAGTGAAAATGATTTTAAAGGTTCAATGTTATGTTTTTTAAATAAGCGAACAGCCGTTGGAGATATACCAAAGATGGTTGCCTTATAATCAGATAACATTTTCCAGATTCTATCAGATGTAGGAAAATCCAATCCACCATCATAAATCACTGCGCTTGCTCCCATCATCAATAATCCATAAACATTCCATACTAGTCCTGTAATCCATCCAATATCTGCAGGCCAAAACAAAGTATCCTGTGCCTGAATATCAACAAGATATGCTGCCTGATGACCGGCAAAAACAGAAAATCCACCATGTACATGCACTACGCCTTTAGGTTTTCCAGTAGTTCCAGAGGTATACAAAATAAACAAAGGATCCTCTGAATCCATCACCTCAGTTTTACAAATTTCATTGTGAGACGATACAAGATCATTATAAAAAAGGAATTGTTCAGATTTTTCATATTTGTCAATTCCTTTATAATTAACAACAATAATTTTTTCTACTTGTGTATTCTGTATTGCAGTTTCAACAGATTGTTTTTGTGATACAGGTTTTCCTTTTCTTTGAAACCCATCAGAAATTAAAAGAATTTTTGCATTACAATCTTTTAATCTAATATGTAATGACTCAGAACTATAGCCAGAAAAAATTACAGTTTGAATTGCACCAATTTTAGCAGCTGCTAAAATTGATATTATTGCTTCTTCAATCATCGGCAAATATATTGCAATAACATCGCCTTTTTTCACTCCAAGAGATTTCAAACCATTTGCAAGTTTAGAAACTTTGGAGTTTAATTCCATGTAAGAAATTTGTGATTTTACGCCATCTTCAGATTCAAAATAATAAGCAGTTTTATGAGGAGTCTTACTGGCAAATTTTTCAACAGAAGATTTGTAGATATTTGTTTTTCCATCAACAAACCATTTACTCCAAGGAATTCCTTTTGATATATCCATTATTTTTGAATAGGGGGCATCCCATTCAATACCTATATCTTCGTCTACAGATTTCCAAAACCATTCTAAATTATTTTTTGCTTTTTCAGATAATTCTTCTATTGTAGTTATGTTATGTTTATTCATAAATTTGTAAATATTAGAATCTAGAATTTGACTTCTAGTAGGAACAAATTCAAAAGGAGTCAACAGATGATTTTGTCAATTGGTCAACAGTAAAAAGATTTTTGTCATGAAATATCTAGCCCCAATCTTCTAGCACAGGCTATGGCGGATTTTCCTGTATCTTCATCTATTCCAACATCTAATAATTTTTGAGTCCAACCAGTCTGTAACCCCATTGTGTGTTCCCTGTAATATTCTCGTAAAATTGTGCCTATTTCATCATTTAATTTGCTTCTAGTAGCATCATTCATTCCCGCTTGTAAAATTGTTGCATCAGATGTGGCTAAAATTTTGATAAATTCGATATTTTCAAGAGATAGACGAGTCATCATAATCCAATTTGTTTTTTCAGTAATTCTAATGTTAAAACAGGATCTGCCTTTCCTTTTGTTTTTTGCATCACTTTTCCAACCAAATAATTAATTGTCTGGGGGTTAGATTTTGCTTGCTCTACAGCTTGTGATTCTTCTGTAATAATATTAGATATAATTTCTGATAATTCAGATTCATCAGAAACATTTCCAAGGTCTAGTTCAGAAATTACAGTAGATACAGATTTTCCTGTTTTTAAAATTTCATGTAATGCATTCTTTGATGAATTTCTTGAAACCTTTCCAGATTGTATCGAATCAGCTAATTCCTTTAAATGAGTTGCAGTGAATTTAGAGGATTCACGTTTTTCTCTAGTATCAACTAGCCCCATCAATTCGGTGGTAATGATATTTGCAACCTCTTTTGCATTTGATTCAATATGAGATTCTTCAAATAAATCCGAATAGTATTTGTCAGCAGATAATACTTCAGCAACTTGTGGAGGAATATTATATTTTGAAATATATCTTTCTTTTTTTGAACTAATACTTTCAGGCATTTCAGATTCAAGTTTTTTGTGAATTTCAGAATCCATCTTTATCCAAGGGATATCACCTTCAAGGAAATAACGATAGTCAAGTTCTTCTTCTTTTGAACGAGATGAAACTGTAATTTTTCTCCTATCATCCCAATGCCGAGTCTCCTGAATAATTTCTATTCCTCTTGAATGCAAACTTTCTTGTCTTGTAATTTCAAAATGAGTTGCTTTTTCTAGATCATGAAAAGAGCCAATATTTTTGATTTCAACTTTTTTGCCACCTTCAATTGAAACATTAGCGTCTGCTCTCATTGCCCCTTCTAAACTAGGATCCGCAACTCCAAGATTTGTGAGAATATCAGATAATATGTTGAGAAAATCACGAACTTCTTTAGGGGTTTCAAAGTCAGGCTCTGTAACAATTTCTACCAAAGGAGTGCCTGCACGGTTGTAATCTACAAGAGTAATTTGATTTTTTGATGAATTTCCTTCATAGATTAACCTTCCAGGATCCTCCTCTAATTGAATTCGGGTGATTCGAATTTTTTTATTCCCAATCATTACTGAGCCTTGTCCACCAACACTGGTGTCTCCATAGATATTCAATTGAGTGATTTGAAAATTTTTTGGAGAGTCAGGATAAAAATAATTTTTTCTAAAAAATGCAATTTTTTCCGGTGTTGAGCAATTTAGAGCCATAGCAATTATAGTTGCTTTTTTTACTGCCTCTTGATTTAATCTTGGCAAACTTCCAGGCAATCCCATGCAAATGGGACAAATGTTTTCATTAATTTCAAATTCTCTATAGTTTGCCTTGCATGAACAAAATAATTTGCTGTTTAGGTTAGTTAGCTGGCAGTGAATTTCTAATCCTATCATCGTCATAGCGGAACCTCTGGTAATTGAACAGTTTGTTCTAATGCATATGCTGTTTGCAATAGTAGTTTATCATTCATTGAGTCAGCCATCAATTGAATTCCAATTGGCAACCCATTTGAAATCGAGTATGGAATTGAAATGGCAGGTTTTCCAGTAAGATTTGCAGTAACGGTATTGATATCTACTAAGAACAAGGAGACAGGATCATTAATTTTTTCTCCTATCTTAAATGGAGGCAAAGGAACAGTAGGTGCAATAAGTAAATCAAATCTTTTGAATGCCTCATTGATTTCTTTGGTAAGTTTACTTTTTACTTTTAGTGCTTTTAAGAAATATTTTCCGGCATGGCCTGCTGAAGGAACAAAGCCTCCAATAATCATTCTACGTGTGACTTCAGGTCCAAAATTGCGTCTAGCTTTTGAAATATATGAATTAAACTCATATCCCTCTACTGGGAATTCATAACCATATCTAAGATTATCATATCTTGCAAGATTGCTTCCAGCTTCAGTGGCAGTAATTGTATAATATGCCGCAACAGAATATTTCACCATATCAAGGGAAATTTCCTCACATATAGCTCCCAAGTTTTCTAATTTTGAAATGGCATCTTTTGTTGTAGATAAGACCTCAGGAGATATTCCTTCTCCGATCATCTCCTTAATTATGCCTATTTTTTTACCTTCGATACCAGATTCTATTCCCAAAAGATAATCTTCATTTTTGTTATCAACTGTAGTATTATCATTAGGATCAATTCCTGAAATAATATTTAGTAAAAATGCAGTATCTTTTACAGTTCTGGTAAGAGGTCCAATTTGTTCAATACTGTTTGCATAAGAAATCAGACCATATCTACTAATCAATCCATAAGTTGGTTTGTATCCAACAGTAGAACAAAAGCTGGCAGGATTTCTTACTGAACCTCCAGTATCAGAACCAAGTGATGCAACACATTCAAATGCACTTACAGAAACTGCACTTCCGCCAGATGAACCGCCAGGAACACAATTAACATCCCATGGATTTTTGCTAGGACCATATGCACTAAATTCAGTGGTAAGCCCCATTGCAAATTCATCCATGTTAGCTTTACCAATAAAAACAGCATCTTCAGATTTTAATTTGGAAATTACTGTTGCATCATAAGGAGCAATAAAATTTTCAAGCATTTTAGATGCACAAGTAGTCTTTGAATCTTTGATGCATATGTTATCCTTGATTGAAATTGGCATTCCAAAACATTTGCCAACTTTTTCACCAGATTTAATTTTTTTATCAATTTGTCTGGCTTGAACAACTGCATTGTCATTAACGGACAAAAAAGCATGAAGTTTTGTATCAACTGTTTGGATTTGTTCAAGGGTTTTTGCTATAAAATCTTCTGCAGAAATATTTCCAGTTTGTACTTCTTGCACATACTCAAGGGCAGATATTTTTAGATTCATGAAGACATCTTTGGTGCGCGTACGTATGAACCTCTAAAATGATTTAATTTTTCAATTAGTTTTTCATTAAATGAGATATATTCGTCGGATCTAAGATCATTAATGGAAATTTCAGGCATAGATATTTCTTCAGATTCAACACCTGCAGAATCTAAAATATCAAAATAATCGATCATAGTATGAACTTTATCCACATACTCTTTATGATCATCAATATCTATTCTCATCAATTTTGAAACTTGTTCAATCTCTTCTTCAGTAACCATTCAATCCACCTAAGGTGTAAGTCTGTCAACATCTCTAGGATAAAATGTTGTATCACGAATATTTTCTGTGCCTGTCAATACCATTATCAGCCTCTCAAGACCAATACCACAACCTGCGTGAGGAGGAACGCCATAGTCAAAAGCTCCAAGGTGATATTCAAAAGCATCTGTTTTCATTCCTTTATTTTTCATTCTTTCTTCCAACTCATTTCTTTTTTCAATTCTTGTACTGCCAGAAGATAATTCTAAATCACCATACATCAAGTCAAAAGACTCTGAAACTTTAGGATTGGATTTACTGTCTTTCACATAGAAGGGTTTAGGAGCCAAAGGCCAATCGGTAATAAAATAAAATCCATCTAAACCAATTTTTTTCAAATTAGAAGGATACAGATCATCTCCCCATTCTGTTTTTGCACCTGCCTTTTGCATTTTATCAACTAATTCATCATAAGTATATCTTGGAATACGTTCAGGAATTTCTAGAATAGGAAATTCTGCAGAAGGATTTTCTTTTGAATATTCATTTACAGTTTGAATTGAAACTTTGACAATATCTTCAATTCGATTCATTACATCATTATAATCAACAAAAGCTTCTTCTAGATCGATAGATATTGCTTCGGCCAGATGTCTATTTGTTCTAGAAGGTTCTGCCCTAAAAATAGGAGCAATTTCAAATACTTTTTCAAAACTCATTGTTAGTTGTTCTTTGTACAATTGTGGACTTTGAGCTAAAAATGCTTCTTTGTTATAGTAAAATATTGGAAATAATGCAGCCCCACCTTCAGTAGCTGTTGCAATCATTTTAGGAGTGTTTATTTCTACAAAATTTTCATTTGCAAAATATTCTCTAATGGATTTTAAAACAGAGCTTCGGGTTTTGAAAATATGTTGAAGTACATCACGTCTAAGGTCAATCGGCCTCACCTCAAGTCTTGTGTCAATATTTTTCACAGTTTTTACAGTGGGTTCAAACGGAGGTATTTTTTCCACATCAGAGAAAACGCGCAATTCAGTTGGAACAATTTCATATCCTGCAGGTGCTTTTTCAGATGCTTTGACATTGCCAGTAACTGCAATTGAAGAGTGAGCTTTTAATGAAGAGATTTTTTCACGAATTTCATCAGGACAGTCTCCTTTTTTTGCAACAATTGAAATCTCACCATTTTTGTCTCGAATGGTTCCAAAGCTAATATTTCCATGACCCCGAATAGTTAAAACCCACCCCATGACTGTGACTTTTTGTCCATTCATAGAGGGAGTAATTTCATCAGAATAATGTGATCTACGTAAAGATCCTAGCTCAGTTTCAATCATAATTTACTTTATTCCTCATATCAAGGTGTAATTAATTTTTATACAAAATAGTGAACCTTTGCCTTAATTTTCATAATGCTTATAGCCAGTTAAAATTCCACACAAAAACAAGATGATGATACTGATGGCTCTAGTAATTGCAATGTTTGTGATTGTCGGAGTGTATGTCGGATATCATGCATCACAGCAAGTTGAAGATCAAGGAGAAGCTCACAGCATTAACTTTGAATTAGAATTACTAGAACAAAATACAGAAAACATGCAAATTCTTCATAACCAAGAAATTCGAAAAACAATGATATAAAATATTTAGATTAAATTATACTAGATTATCTAATATTTGTGGCACTAACAGACAAGGAAAAAATCATAGCAATTATTTCAAATGGAATTGCAGTTTTTTCATTGCTTCAGGAAAGAGAAGAATTGCCAAAAAATACAACAATGTACGATTTTGTGCTAAAAGTAATTCCGGCAGACATTAAATCAGAATTAAGTGTAGAATTGATTGATGAGATTTTTCAATATGTTACATCCGCACATAGTTCATAAAGTACAAGAATAAACTGTAATTATAATGACCTCGATTGCAACCTTAGGCTCACACTGTTCTTTACAAGTACTTAAAGGAGCAAAAGACGAAGGTCTCAAAACAATCTTAGTATGTGAAAAAAAACGAGAAAAACTATACAAAAGGTTTCCATTTATTGATGAACTTATCATCGTAGATTCTTTTAAAGAAGTTCTTGATCAAAAATGCCAATCAATTCTTGAAGAAAATAATGCAGTCTTAATTCCTCATGGTACACTAATTGCACAGATGAATTCTAAAGAAATTGAATCAATTAAAACACCAGTATTTGGCAACAAATGGATTCTTAGATGGGAATCAGATAGAGAAATGAAAGAAAAACTGATGAGAGAGGCAAAACTACCAATGCCAAAACCAGTCACAGATCCTAAAGAAATTGAAAAATTAGTAATTGTAAAAAGACAAGGAGCTGCAGGAGGCAAAGGCTACTTTATGGCAGCAAATGAACAAGATTACAATACAAAAAGAAACCAATTGATTTCAGAAGGAATAATTTCAGATGATGAAACACTATACATTCAAGAATATGCTGCAGGAGTTTTAGCTTACTTGACATTTTTTTATTCACCACTAAAAGAAGAGTTAGAATTTTTTGGAGTTGATCAGAGACATGAATCAGACATCGAAGGGTTAGGAAGAATTCCTGCTGAGCAACAATTAAAATCAAACAAAGTACCATCTTTTAACGTCATTGGAAACAGTCCACTTGTTTTACGAGAATCATTATTAGATGAAGTTTATACAATGGGAGAAAATTTTGTAGAGGCAGCTAAAAGAGTCGTATCCCCTGGAATGAATGGGCCATTTTGTATAGAAGGAGTATATGACGAAAATGCAAAATTTACATCCTTTGAATTTTCAGCAAGGATTGTAGCAGGATCAAACATATACATGGACGGTTCTCCATATTACTCATTATTGTTCAACGAGACTATGAGTATGGGAAAACGAATTGCTCGAGAAGTAAAAACGGCTACCAATTCAAATCAATTAGACAAAATTACGACATAAAAATAATCTGTTTTATTTTGCAGTAACTTCCATACCGTGTTGAGATTTTATGATGTATTTATCTCGAATTTTAACACTGGCCCAGTCAATAAACAACACAGTTACCAATACAACTAGCATGAATACAGCAGCTTTTCCATACTCAAAGAATTTGATGTAGTTTATGATATAGAATCCAATTCCCCCTGCACCCACTAATCCAAGAATACTGGTTTGACGTACGTTATAGTCAAACATGTAGAGAATTTGACTTAGTAAATGTGATGCAGATTCAGGAATTACCACATAGCGAATTAGTTGCCATTTTGAGACACCGATGGAACTTACAGCATCCATAGGATCAGAATCAATTGTTTCTATTGCTTCGTATTGAAGTTTCGCAATAAACCCAACGGTATACATTACAATTGCCAAGATGCCTGCAAAAGTACCTAAACCAACCATAATTACAAACAAAATTGCCCATAAAATAGAAGGGAATGTTCTGATGGCTGCAAGCAACGCACGGATTGGTGCATAAACATACTTGCTATTCAAATTTCTTGCTGCAAACATACTAAGAGGCAAAGCAAGGGCAGTACCAACTACAGTTCCAATAAATGCCATTTGAATAGTTTCAAACATCGCCCAAAGTGCAGTAGGAACATACTTTGGTTCTACTAATAGCATCTCTTCAACTACAATTGCAATATTTGGCAATCCTTCTACAAATTCAATAGGATTAGCATCGACATTGTATGATGCAACTACAACAAGTGCTACAATAATTCCAATTACAATATTATTTTTAGGAGTCATCTGAGTACATCTCCATTATTTCTTCAGTATTCAAATCGCCTGTTTGAAAATCAACAATAGTGTCACCTTCAACACCAATTTCTAAAATTTTGTGACCTTCTTTGATAACTGCTACACGATTTGCATATTCTAATGCCAGTTGCATATCATGATGAACCATGATTGCAGTGAGATTCATTCTCTTTTGAGCATCAGCAATCAAATTCATAATTTCTCTGGCAGTAACATGATCTAATTCAGAAACAATTTCATCTGCCAATAAGATAGTGGGTTTTTGCATTAAAGCTCTAGCAATTGCAACTCTACGTTTCTCACCACCACTTAACATGTAGGCCTTTCTTTCTTCTTTCCCAGATAATCCAACAAGAGACAATATTCTTTTTGCCTCTTCAATTTCATGATCAGGGAATTTTTTTAGTAAAGATTGCATAGTGTTTAATCGAGGTAATGCTCCAATCAAAATATTTTCAAGAACAGTACTATTTTTTACCAATCCCAAACTTTGGGGAATGTATCCAATACCATGCATCATTTTTTTGAATTTTTTATTATTCATATTGGGTGTTACATAATCAATTTTGATAGTACCCTTGCTGGGAATCATCATACCGTTCATCAGTTTCAATAAAGTAGATTTTCCTGAACCTGATTGTCCTACAATTGCATAATTTGTGCCTCTATCAATAGAGAGATGGATTCCTTCCAAAGCAAAATTTTTGGAATCATATGAGGTCCAGACATCATTCATTTGAATGATTTTATTTGTTGAAATTAATGAAAAAGAAGGGTTTTGGGTCATCTGAATTTGTTTCATTTTCAGAATCCCGGGTTTTATTTGCTCTTGTTGTAGGAGTCAAGAATTAATTGATCAAGTCCAGTTAAAGCATCGATAAAATCACCAAATTCACCAATATGCATACTAGTGGTTGTTGGAAGTAATGCTTCTGCACCATACAAATCAGTCAAAATATGATTATTGTCATCATAATTGAGTTCTGTTAGCGCATCAACTAGTGCATCTTTGGTAGATTCTGACATATCAGAATTTACCATAAACACATGTGATGGAACTGGTCCAATTGTAGCAACTGGACGTAATTTTGTTTGATCTTCTAATTCAAGATATTTTTGAGGAGCAATATCTGAACCAAATGCAACATCTACATTTCCATTAAGGAGTAATTGTAATGCGGCTTTGTAACCTCCTGCAAAAGTATAACTTTCAAAGTTATTTGCCAATGCTGATTCCAATGCAACAATATCATCACCTTCTATGGTTACATATCCCTCAGTAACCAAGGTTCCCATAGGCCTCACAAACCCAGAAGAACCTGTAATGCTAGTAAATGCTACTTTTTTCCCAACTGTGTCTTCTAATGAATGAATTGAATCATTTGAAGCCAATGTCCAAACAGTTGCTTGATAGTTTACCTTACCTTGGACAACTTCTGCCATTACAGCTTCTGCACCAGTTCGTTGGTGGGTAATCCATGCAGGACCAGTATCCATAAAGGCAGCATCAATGTGACCAAATCTCATTCCTTCGATTATAGTCTCATAGTTTGTTGGGACAACGATTTCTACATCTATACCAAGTTCAGATTCTAGGAATGTTTCCAAAGCTTGAGCTTTTGGAGTTAATTCATCAGCTTTTTCAACTGGAATAAATCCAATGGTAAGTGTATCAACATCTACAATGTCAGATTCAGATGAAACCTCAATGATGTCATTTTCTAGAAGGAATGTAATCCCATTTAGAAAAGTTTCATCATCTAATGCACCATCAGCCCACCATCCAGCATTTGTTTTAATCCAATCAGGGACTAAACTTTCAGCCTGGGCGGTTTGCGATAATGGCACAGACATAACACCAATTGCTGCAAATACAGCAATTAATGCAAACGTAATTTGTCGTTTCATGATTTATAAAAAATTAGGATAAGCTAAATTATTTAAATCAGGTTTTCATTCTAAATCATCATTCTAAGTCTATAGAATGAGAATAAACTACTCTATAGGCTCAATAGATACGATATCTTCAAGGTTGCCAAAATATCTTTTTTCATGACAATTCTCACAAACCAACCATTCAGGTTGATAATCACTACCTTTTACAGATTTGTAGATTATTTTGTAATTAGGAGTATGTACTTCACTGCAAATATTCATAAGACAATTTAACAAGATAGAAAAATTCTATATTAATCAATGACAAATATTCCAAAATAGAGATGTTCTAAAAATTGTAATTCTATTTTAATACAAAAAAATCATGCAGATGATTTCGGATTTACTGTGTTTGAATAAAGATTAAGGCTCGGTTCTAGATCATCTAAAGTGATCTCAACTTTTCCAATTCTGCTTCTATACAATTTGATTTTTTTTCCTTCAGATGAAATTACATATTTATCTACTTCAGCAAGAGCAAGATCTTCTAAAGTAGACAATGTTTTGTAAACAGTAGATAATGAAATTTTTAATTCATCTGCAATTTGAGTGGCATCTTTTGATTCATTTTTTACAGAGAATAATACTGATCTAGTACAAACGTTGCTCAGAGATTCAATTATTCTCTGGGTGATGTCAAACTCAGATAATTGGATTATTGTGGGTTTTTGCATAATATCACTTAATTTGGAATTAGTGTTAAACTAGGTTCTGGTTTTCTTATTGAAATATCTGCTTTACTAATTCTACTTCGATACACTTTGTATTTTCTGCCTTTGTCAGAAAGCATCCATTTTTCAACTTCTATCAGAGTTAATTCTTCAAGATCTGCCAATTTTTTGTATACAGAACTAAGAGGTATTTTGAGTTTGTCAGATAATTCAGCAGCAGTGTTGCCTTTTTTTATTATAGAAAAGAGAATAGCCCTAGATTCAGAATCTGCCAAAGCCTCAATAACTTTTTGAGTAATATCATATTTTTTTAATTGTGGGAGAGTTAATTTTCTAGACATGCAAATATCAAAAATATTCTACATCTATTTAAACGAGAGGGAATGATTCTCATTCTATGGATTCAGAACCATCATGAATATTGTTTTGTTTTTTCCTGTGATTCTATTTTGTTCCAAAAAATTCCCAGCATTATGCCAACTGACAACCAAAATGAAGAAACGCCTAGAACAGACATCAGCCTAAATTCATTGACAAAACTCATTGGAGCAGATACGTCATCGGGATTTTCAGGCATTATAAAAAATACCACAGAAATGAATATTCCATATCCAATCAATGACACAAGTTTGTTTCTATGTTGTATTTTCTTAGATAATTTGTAAAATGATAATGCTCCAATTCCAGAAATTGCAATAAATGACAAGTACAATACTGCTCTTAGAACAATAGTTTCAGAATCACCTACAGTAGGAGGATTTGCAGGGTATTTGATAAACGGAATCAAGTATAATGTAATCCACATAATTCCTGCCAACACAAGAGATTTTTTCAGAGGATTATTCCCAGGCAAAGAATTTTTCGATAATGCAAACACAATTCCAAAAAGAGCACCTATTGATGTGCCCAAGATGACACCTGACACAATTTGACCACTTTTTTGCCAAACTCTATACCCTTCATACTCTACCCAAAATTCCAAAGTGTCTTCTTCTTCACCAGTTGCAAAAAGATTTTGATTTTCAATTCCAATTGCTTGATCAAGATAGGGTTCCACCATAGCAAAATTTACAGTTCCATGAATCAATCCTGCAAATGCTCCAGAAAGCAATACAATAATTATAAAAACAGATGTTTTCAAGAGGGATTATTTCCTAATGACAAGGAAACCCTGCAGCGTGTCTCATATCATGAGTAAATTCATGTATTACTAAAGGGTCAATACCATCGGCAGAACCTATTTCGCCAAATACCAAATTTACAATATGACCATTATCAAATCCAACAACAAATAATCCAGCAGCAAATACAACTGCCAATGCAAGAATTGCAAGTTTTGACACTCCTGTTTTTGAGACAGTGATTTGTCTTGATTCAGACATGAAAATCATCATTCTATGAATATATTTAAGCTCTTGGATATCTATTTCATTTATAAAGAAATCATATTTTCTTTACGAAAACTGTTTGTATAAGATCTAACATACTGTTGCTTTTGATAGATTTTGCCAAGATAAAATAAGAAAATGAGTGCGTCAAATTCAGAATCAAAAGACAAAAAATATGAAAAACAACTATCGGAGATCATACAAGGTGAATTAATTGAACTGTATGGCGGTGCAGGATACAAATCAATTATACAAACAATGGTCGGAATATCTGGAAAAAAAGAATATGAAATTATTACAAATTATGAATTGTTCAAAGAGTTATCTGAAGATGTTTTTGGAAGATTAGCAGAATCAAAGATCCTAGGCCCAATCAAATTAAAAGTTGATAAAATTGGTGAAGAAAATATCAAACAAGAGAAAATCACCAAAAGAGAATCTTTAAGAATTTTAATTGCAGATGATGAAATTGAGATATTATCCCTGTATAAGACATATTTGGAAGCTAAAGGTAAAGAAATTACAGTTAGAACAGATGGAAGAAAATGTGTGGATACATTTAAGAAAAAATTTGAAGAAAACAACAATGAATCTTTTTTTGACGTAGTAATTCTTGATCAAAAAATGCCCATAATGACAGGGTTCCAAGCTGCAGTTGAAATTCTAAACATCAATCCACAACAAAAAATTATTTTTGCGTCAGGTTATCTTGAAAAAACATTATTAGAACTTTTAACAAAATTAAACAGGGCCATAGCAGTAATAGAGAAACCATTTTCATTAGAAGCATTAGATCATATGATAAACAATACCGAAGTTTTTGAAAAAATAAATAAAATAAACATCAATCAAGAAGAAAAAGACATTAGTAAAAAAGTATCAGAAGTAATAACAATATTAGAAAATCAGATTTAATCCACAAGGTATTTACTTGAAAAAAAAGTTGTCCACATATGACAAATTACTATCTGTTGGCAATTCCAATAATCATAGGAATTTCAACAGGAATATTTTTGACATTTAATTTTAATTCAGAATCCGAGTCAAACATACTTACAAGCAAAAATCTAATTGACGGAGGTTCTCCAATTCTTGGAAATCCAGATGCGTCAATTACAATATTAGAATGGGGAGATTACCAATGTACATATTGTTACAAATTTCATCAAAATACTTTAGAATCAATTGAGGACAATTTTATTAAAACAGGCAAAGTTAAACTAGTTTTCAAAGATTTTACATTAAATGGTCCTGATTCAATTCTTGCTGCAGAGGCATCATATTGTGCTCATGATCAAAAAAAATACTGGGAGTATCATAATGAGATTTACAAAAATTGGAAGGGAGAAAGAACAGGATGGGTTACTAGAGAGTCATTAAGTAAATTTGCAAACACTGTTGAATTAGATTTAGAGAAATTTAACAAATGTCTTGATTCAGAGAAATATCAAAACAAAGTTTTATCATTATATGAATTTGGAAAAGAAATCAATATTGATGCAACACCATCATTTTTAGTATTTAATGATGAAAAAATTATCAAAATCAGAGGAAACCAACCTCTAGAAGTATTTCTCAAAACATTTGATGAATTATAATTTAAAAATCAATTAATCAAAAAGATATATTCGCAAATTTAGGATGTAACATAATGCCAAAGATCGATATTGAAAAACAAGATTCAGTCAAAATATACAAAATCAGAAAAACACTTGAAGAATTATCCAAAAAATCAGGAAGAGGGACAGAATTGATCACAGTTTACATTCCAAAAGGAAAGCAACTTCACGAAATCATCAATTCACTTCAACAAGAACAAGGAACTGCAGACAACATAAAATCAGATTTGACAAGATCTCATGTAGTTGATTCTCTTGGCAAAGTTGTTCAAAGATTAAAGCTATACAAAAAAACCCCCGATAAAGGACTGGTAATGTTTTGTGGCGCGTTGCCTCCAGACGAAGGAGGACCACTAGGAAGTGAAGTAGTAAAAGTTTGGGAAATTGAACCGCCAAAAGATTTGAATCAGTATTTGTACAGATGTGATGATCATTTTCATGTAGATATTCTAAAAGATATGTTAAAAGACGACAATCTGATTGGTTTTTTGGCAATTGATGCAAAAGATGCTGGTTGGGGATTGTTGCATGGAGATAAAATTGAAGTGTTATCACAAACAGGTTCAGGAGTAGCAGGAAAACATAGACAAGGAGGACAATCTGCAAAAAGATTCCAAAAACTAAGAGAAATGGAATTAAGTTATTTTTACAACAGAGTAGCCCAAACCACCAGAGAGTATTTTATCGACATTTACCCAGTAAAAGGATTAATCATTTCAGGGCCAGGACCTACAAAAGAAGATTTCATCAATGGGAATTATCTAGAATACCGATTACAAAATAACATTATCAGTACAATTGATTCATCATACTCAGGAGCCGAAGGAATAAGAGAAGCATTTGCAAAATCAGCAGATATTTTAGGAAATTTTAGATTAGTAGAAGAAAAAAAACTAGTGGAAGATCTTTTTAGAGAAATCAACACCAATACAGGGAAAGGATCTTATGGATTACAGGAAGTAATTGAATTTCTGAAAAACAATGTAGTTCAAACTTTGTTAATTACAGATAATACAAATCTACACAGAGTAGAAGGGAAATGCAGACGATGCCAACACATGCAGGAGGAAATTGTAGAGAGGCCTTTGGTAATTCCAAAGAAAACAGAGTTTTCTTCAAAGCCATGTCCAGGATGTAATGCGATGGAAGTAGAAGTTAATGAACAAGATATTGTAGACTATTTACAAATTCTAGCATCTAAAACAGGCTCTCAGTTGGAAGTAATTTCAGGGAGTGCAGAGCATGGAAATATGCTTGCAAGTCTAGGAAAAATAGGAGCAATTTTGAGATATAATCCAGGTCATGCTAAATAAAACTACGAATTTTTTTAGCCAATTCTAACAATTCGTCGTCACTTGAAATTTGGCGTTTTGTCCACACTGTTCCTTTACTGTTGTATCTTGGAATAATGTGAATATGTACATGAGGGATGATTTGTTTGGCAGCCCTGCCATTATTCTGACCAAGACTAAAGGCATCAGCACCTGTAGCTTCCAAAATAGCTTTTGCTATTTTTGGCACTACTGAAAACACATTTCCTACATCTTCAGAATTCATATCAGTTATTTTTTCATGATGTTTTCTAGGAATTACCAAACTATGCCCAACATCAATAGGATATTTATCTAAAAATGCAACATGGGATTCATCCTCATAGAGAAAATGACCATCTCTTTTACCGTTTAAAATATCACAAAAGATACAATCCATAGAAAATAAGATTTTTCAATTTTATTTATTGTTTTGATTTGATAAAAAATTAAATTTTATCAGGCTGGAGGTTATCTATAAAATATAAAACCCAAAGTTTTACTTTTCTTCTTCTCCACAATGCATACATCTTTTTGCAGATAAAATCTCAAACCACACAAAATCATGTATAAACCCCTCTTTGCAATTCACAAAAAAGATTAAGAAAGTAACATTACAAAGAGGATGGTCAAAAACAGTATCGATCAGGATAAACTCTTTTTAGAATTTGAAACAAACAAAAGAAGTCTATGCCATTCTAGAAAGATAGTGACGAATGGTTAATTAGGGCAAATTTTAGAGTTGAAATATCTAATGGGCCGAAAAGAGAGACGAGAACGTGAAGTAAAACGTGAAAATTATGCTACAAAGCATTCTGCTGAAAAAAGAAAACAAACTCTAATTGCAGTAGGTGTATTAGCAGGAATTGCCTTAATTGTAGGATATGCAGGTTTTATGTTTATGAATATGACAGAGACTGCTCCAGGAGGTCCAGAAAATGCAGGGGCTTTAGGCAGTGAACACTCACATGCAGCACTTTTAGTGAAGATTTTCGGAGATACATTTGAATTTTCTAGTCCAGCATTTCAAATCAAATCAAGTTGGATTCATTTTGAAGGAAGAGATGGAACTACAATTCATAAACATGCAACAGGAGTAGATTTAGGATATCTCTTTGAAACATTAGGAATTGGTCTTGATGATCAATGTTACATTTTCCCAGATGGAAAACAATTCTGTTCAAATGAAGATTACAAATTAAGATTCTTCATCAATAGAGAAGAAGTATCAGACATTAGAAGCTATGAAATTCAAGAAGATGACAGGATACTAATTTTGTATGGTGCTGAAACACCCGAAGAAGTTGAAGCGTATTTGTTACAACTAGACAATCAAGAATTAATCAAATAGAAAAATCAAGATTTGTCTTTAGTGGTAAAAGATGATGCATTTTTGTCAAACATCATATAAAATCCACACATGGAACATCGTAGTACAGTTAATTCAGTAGTAAGAAATTCTTTATCTTCAAAACGACCACTAAGTTTTACATGATCTCCAGCAATCTCAGCTTTGTTGCTCTTACAGATTGGACATTCGAGGGCTTTTTGTTCCATAAAATGATTCAAAATATTTACAATTTAAACTAATGAAAGTTTCCCATAAGAAAATTTCAACAAAGTCTAAATTATACCAACACAGATTTTACATATTATGGAAATATCAAGTCAAAACGTAGTTGGTGGAACTGCTCGTTCTCCACATCGAGCAATGTACAAAGCTATGGGTTTAGACGATAACGATCTTAGTAAACCATTCATCGGAGTTTGTCATACAGGTAATGAAGCAACTCCTTGTAACATTTTATTGCCCACACTAGCCGAAGAGGCAAAAAGAGGAGTTGCAGAAAATGGAGCAACTCCAAGAATATTTTCAACCATAGCAGTAAGTGACGGAATTGCCATGGGACATGAAGGAATGAAATCATCATTGATTTCACGAGAAGTAATTGCAGATTCTATTGAATTAATGGTTAGAGCTCATCAATATGATGGCATTGTAGGAATTGCAGGATGCGATAAGAGTTTGCCAGGCACCATGATGGCAATGGCCAGACTCAACTTGCCATCGGTTTTTGTATATGGTGGGACTATTATGCCAGGAATTTTAGATGGAAAGGAACTCACGGTTGTGGATGTTTATGAAGCAGTAGGAGCGTATGATGCAGGGCAAATTTCTCTGGAAATGTTGAAAAATATTGAAAATACAGCGTGTCCAAATTCTGGTTCATGTGGAGGAATGTTTACCGCAAACACAATGGCATCAATTTCAGAAGCTATCGGATTAGCATTGCCAGGGAGTGCAAGTCCTCCTGCAGAAGATGAACGTAGAAACAAAATGGTTTATGACACAGGAGCTGCATGTGCAAAATTATTAGAATTAAACATCAAGCCACGTGACATAATGACTTTTGAAGCATTTGAAAATTCAATTGTAATGTTAAATGCAGTGGGTGGTTCAACAAATGGAATTTTACATTTGTTATCAATGGCAAATGAAGCCAGAATCAAATTAACTTATGATGATTTTGAAAGAATTAGAAAAAAGACCCCCCATATTGCAGATATGAAACCTGGAGGAAATTATGTCATGAATAGTCTTGATAAAATTGGAGGTATTCCATTTGTTCTAAAAAAATTATTAAGTAAAGGACTGTTAAACGGAGATTGTATCACAGTTACAGGAAAAACAATCAAAGAGAATCTTGATGCAATTACAATTCCGGAACCAGAACAATCAATCATCAGACCAATTGAAAATCCATTACATTCAGTAGGCACTGCAGTAGTACTCAAAGGAACTCTTGCACCAGAAGGAGCAGTGATTAAAACCGCAGGAGTTGAGATGACAAAATTTACTGGAAAAGCAAAAGTCTTCGATAGAGAAGAGTATGCATTTGATGCAGTATCCAAAGGGGAAGTAGACGAAGGAGACGTGGTAGTAATTAGATATGAAGGACCAAAAGGAGGCCCAGGTATGAGAGAAATGCTAGCAACAACTGCAGCTCTTGTTGGTCAAGGTCTAGGGAAAAAAGTGGCAATGGTAACAGATGGAAGATTCTCAGGAGGCACCAGAGGATTCATGGTAGGACATGTTGCACCTGAAGCATATGTAGGAGGGCCTATTGCATTAGTACGAAACGGAGATGAGATTACTATTGATACAGAAACCACCATTATTGATCTTCATGTGTCAGAAGAAGAATTAGCAAAAAGAAAACAGGAATGGAAAAAACCTGAACCAAACTATACTTCAGGAGCTCTTGCAAAATATGCAACACTTGTAGGTTCAGCTGCTCAAGGAGCAATAACTACTGCACATCCATAGAAAGAACAACTTATTCACAAGCTTTATAGATCGCGATCTAAATCATAAATCAGAGATAACAGGAAATAATATCAAATTATGCTTATCAGACTACTGTTGTCTACTACAGATTATTTTAATTTAGAACAAATTATCATTTTAGAATCAATTCAAATGAATCATTAAAAAGATTAGAAAAATGAATCTAAATCGATAATCTCAAAGATTAGAATATCATCAAGGAATGTACTCATGATTTAAATGAAATTTTTCTTTTGTTGATACAATGACTAAATCAAGAGTTTCTCTTATGCTAATTGCACTATCTGTAATACTTGTTGCATCTTTGTCTGTAGGATTGTTTCAAGAAAGTGAAGGTACCAAAGGCCAAGGAGTATCGCTAACAGAAACAGGATCTAAAAAAGTTTGTGGAGATAGATTGTGTTCAGAATCAATTGTTAGTTCTCCAGATAAAAAAATGCATATTCAAACTTCATCGCAAACTAGTGAATGTAAAAGTAATGAAGGTAAAATACGCACATATTACATTGCAGCAGACGAAATAGAATGGGATTATGCACCATCAGGATTAAACCAGATAAAAGCACATGAATTTAATGAAGATGAAAAAATATTTGTAGAAAATACATCAGATAGAATTGGAAGTAAATACATCAGGCATTATACCAAGAGTATACTGATAGTACATTCTCAAAACTTAAACCACGAACATCTGAATGGAAGCATCTTGGAACGTTAGGGCCAATAATTCATGCAGAAGTATGCGATACAATCAAAGTGATATTCAAAAACAATTCGGATAAATTAGATTATTCCATGCATCCACATGGAGTATTCTATGATAAAAATTCAGAAGGTTCTGAATATAATGATGGGACCGCTACAAGTAACAAATCAGATGGAATTGTATCTCCAGGGCAAACACATACTTACACATGGGCAGTTCCAGAACGGGCAGGTCCTGGACCAAATGATCCAAGTTCAATAATTTGGATGTATCACTCACATGTGAATTCTCCAATGGATACCAATTCAGGATTAGTGGGCCCAATGGTTGTAACAGCCAAAGGCATGGCAGATTCAAGTGGCAGACCAATTGATGTAGATAGAGAAATGGTAAGTTTGTTTACAGTATCTGATGAAAACTCTAGCCATTATCTATGTAAGAATCTAGAAACATTCACAGATGAAACTTGCAAGAATGAAGAATTAGTAGAAGATGACGATTTTGCTGAAAGCAATCTCATGCACGGTATTAACGGATATGTCTATGGGAATTTACCTGGACAAACACTTCAAAAAGGGGAACATGTACGTTGGTATCTGATTGGCATGGGAACTGAGGTAGATTTACACACGCCACATTGGCATGGAAATACAGTCTTGTGGAATGGTATGAGGGTAGATGTAATGGAATTAATGCCAGCCAGTCTAAAGACAGTTGATTTTGTTCCAGACAACATAGGAACTTGGATGTTTCATTGTCATGTAAATGATCATATCTCTGCAGGAATGATGTCACTATTCAAAGTGATCTAACTCTTTTTTATTTTTTAAAATTATTTTAAAAAAATGAATAGATCACAATATAAAATTAAAAAGAATTAAACAGTAAAAACAATTCAAAAGAAATTAATGGATATTTATTCAAGTAAATTTGCAATCATCATAATCATAGTACTTGTTACCATACTGGCACTTCAAATAATGACAAATAATACAAATTCAGTTCAACTAATTGATCCAGAAACATGTGAACTATACGTTATTGATTCACAAATTAATGCAAGGCAATACCATGGAGAATTTGATTCAAAATGTCTAGATTTTAAAAATTTAAACCCATGAGAAATATCTACTAAAAATATTATGGACACACCATCAGAAATCAACTCAGTGTTTTGGAATGAACAGACAAAATCTTGGGATTATAAAATCGTAAAAGTAGACGAATATTTTGGATTCAGTGAATGCCAGCAATGCAGAAAACCAATGTCTCACAATGTCAAAACAGATGGCAAATTCAAGGTAGTCTATGTCAAATGTGCCTGTGCAGATAGAAAATAAAGAAAACCAAAATCAATTCATTCCCAATACGTCATAGTAAGCTTTTGGAATCATTTGTTGACCCTTGAAAAATACATTGTTTACTGCAGTATCAAGAACATATGTTTTAGCCCAATCATCATTACTTCGAATCGAGCGTCCAAAACCTTGTAAAATCTTAGTAAGAGTTTGAGACGTATACCACAAAGGAAATTTATTCATTTTGGCCCTAGTACGTTTTTCAGTATAGTTTGGATATGGAACTTTTGCAATAATTTGAAATCTAGACAAATCATCTTTCAAATTAACTCCTTCCCAAAGAGAAGAAGAAAGCAAGACCCCAGTAGGATCAGCAGCATGTTCAGAAATCACTTCATCTTGGGTTTTATCATCTTTGTTTTTACTATGACAAAGTCTAATTCTCTTAGTATTTTTTGGAGAAAGATATCTAATTATTTTTTGACATCTAGGAATAGAAGAAGTTAAAATCAATCCTCGTTCTTGAGAATGCTCATCCATTATTCTGTCAATTGCTTTAATAACTTCAAGTTCATCCTCATCGGTAGAACCATAGCTTAGTCGTCTTATGTTAAGAAGATCTATAGTTCTATGTTCAAGAGGGAAAGGAGATTTTGGAGTGTCAACAAAAGCCACATCGTCTTGTTCCAAACCCATATTTTCACAAAAGCTTGACTTGTCAATTGTGGCAGACATAAAAATTTGATATTCAGTTTCAAAAAAAGAATTTGCAAATTTTGAAACGTCAATGGGTTTTACAGAGATAGTTCTAAAATTACCATTAAGATCCTTTACAGGATCATTTACAACAAAGTTTTCCTTATTAGACATTATGTCAATTTTAGCTTGTGCCGACCTATCATGACGGCGTTCTAAACCTGTGATTAATTCATAATCAGGGTTATTTTGAAATGCGGGACTTTCTTTGATATCTTTAATTTTTTTTGCATATGCATATGCCATATCGTCAGTTAATTTTATCATGGAATCTAAATCAGTAAAATCATATTTTTCAGAATTAAGATTACATTCATCTACCTGACCACTAAAAATATCAAACCCGACAAACTGAATTATTTGGTCTTCAATTTTATGAGCCTCATCAAAAATAGTTATTTTTCTATCCAAATAATCCTCAAAGAGTTTTCGGTTAAATTTCATTATTGTGAAAAAGGCATGGTAATTCCAAAGAGAATGTTTTGAGACTAGAGCATCATATTTTTGTAAGTAATAATGACAGGATTCAGAATCATATGAGTTGTCTTCAACTTGGTTTATGGTAGGCTTGAATTTACAAATTTCAAAAACTTCTTTACCGTTTTTAGAAACTCTTTCTTGACATTCTCCTTTGTCACAAGTCAGACCCCACCTCATGGCTCTTCTTTCATTATCCACTTTTTCTGAGGACATCAGTTTAAGACAAGGGAAATTTTGCTTACCTTTTACAGGTTTTAAAAACGGAATATCTTTGATATATTGATCCTGTAGATGTTTTGAGGCAGTAACAGTAAATGAGCTATCAAAATAATTTGATACTGTTGCTCCAACAAGAGATTTTCCCACACCCGTAGGTGCACATAAAATAATTTTTTTAAACCCAGAATTTAATTTCTCTTCAATTTGGGAAAGAATGTCTTTTTGTATTTCTCTAGGTATAAAATTTTCAGGGAATTTTTGTAATAATGACAGGATTACATCTTTTTTTATTCAATATTAAAAGGATAAGGGTTATTGGAATATCAAAATTTTTGTAAACTAGTTTAATATCTAGTAAAACCATCCAATATCATGCAATTATTAGATGACAAAATGAGAGTATGGACAGATAGTGCAAAATTTGTAAAACCAAATTCAGGAGTATTTGTATTGTATAATAGAAACAAAGATCCAATTTACATAGGAGAAACCAATAATTTAGAAGAAACGTTTTCGATATATGTAGACACAGAATTTGAAGGGGATGAATGCAAGCAAAAAACTTCATCATATCAGAGAATTTTTTCGGATAATCCCAAAGAGATGCAATTACAATTAATTGATGATTTTAAAAATGAAACAGGTAATGTGCCTGTATGTAATTCTAAAATTAAAATAGAAACTCATTAGATAGTTTCACTGCATTGCAATGTAGTCTTACTTGATTAATAGAAAAATTATCAAAACATATCATGTCAAACGCATTGATTTACATTGGAATTGCCGTTGGCGTTGCAGCTATGGCAGCAGCAATCGCTTATGGTACAGAAAACCAAAAGAACTACTTGCCAGAAGATGCAGTTTTAGCTCCGGCAGCTGAAGAGGGATTACTTCCTAAAACAGGAACTTTTGGAGCAGATTTAAACAAAGAACAATGGCATGAGGATCCTTTTGGCGAATTAGCTCAAAAAGTTAGAGAGAAGAATGGAGGATAATCTAAATTAGATTATCATTCATTTTATTTTAAAAATTTTTCAATATTAAACAAATTTAAGAAAAATCAATGAATTTCAGGTAAAGTAATTTATCTAAGAAAGGCGTAATTTAACAATGCATCAATGCTATTATTGTGAACAAATATTTGATTCCAAAGAACAGCTGTATGAACATGTAGAAGTTCATTCAGATATTGAGCGAAATAAAGAAATCATGGAAAGGAAGAAACAAGCAGAGAAAAAATAATTATTTATGCCTAGACTAAAAAAAATAGAGCTAAGGTCAGAATTTTTCAAATTCTGGAACGGATATAAGAATTCTAATCATAATCAACATGGATTGGGTTGAAAATTTGTTACAAAAATCATGTGAGAGAACATTAACAAAAAGTGAAGTATTACACAGTTTATTTCACATGATAGAAGTAAATGAAAATACTCTAAACCACATACAGGCTAGCAATTTAGATTTTGGTCCAGAATTAGAAGAACTAAAACAAACGGAAATAAGAGATTTAGATTTTCATTTAAAATACTATCGCAGCTTGGTAAATTACATTAACTCAGTTCCAGAAAATAAAATTATAGAAAACAACTCCTAAACATCCCAAGAAACAGTATAGGATACAAAAGATTTGGGAGCAGATTGTTTCTTTTTCGTACCCCATTCATTTTGGGTGTGTCCAGAATTTTGGTCAGACAATTCACCCCAATTGAATTTTGGTAGTTTTGCAGTTTCCATAAAGCAAAATATAACAAATAGTTATTAAAAAAGCAGTATGCAGTGCAGGCAAATTTCATTTAATTTGTTTGTAGAGCCTGTCATATTTTGATTGTTCGTCAGGATTTTGACCAAAATTTGTATCTGCATGATATTTTAGACATTTATCATCAAATAATTTTTGTAATTTTTCTACTTCTTCATTAATCATTTTTCCAGAATCTTCTTTTGCAAATTGTTTTCGTTGCTCTTCATTTTGCCCCCTAGTAGGAAAATACTGGTCATAGAATTTTTCATGAATTTTAAAAATATTTTCACATTTAATCAATTCAGCAAGGTCAAATTTTCCTTGTTCGTGATTCAATAATGTATCTGTAGATTCCGATAATCTCACCCAAGACAACAAAGGATGAAATTCAGCAAAAAGTTGTATATTTTCAATTAAAAAAACAACTTTACCATCTATTTTATCAGAATTCACTATCCATGTGAATCGATATTTGATTACACTGTGAGAATCTTCAAAGACTGCAGGGTTTGATTCGGCCTGAAAATCATTCCATTTTAGAGAAATACCAGGTTCCCATGAAATAGTGGTATTTTCCCCCATATTGGGGAATAACAAGATGGCAATAAAATTATTTTTAGAAAAAGAGTGTTTGACGGCAAATGAATTCTAAGGCATGGTCGACTAAGACAAATGTATGAGGTCGTCAAACAGATGACTCAATTTTACTATAACATATGAGACTAAAAGAAAACGTGTGTACAAAATGAACAAAACAATATGTTTTGAAAATTCATGTACATATAGGATCAAATTCAAAATGGATCGTTTTTTCAACCCTTTTTGATCAATATTCAAGACATGTTTTATTTTATCAATTTTTGAAAATATCAATCATTACAAATATTGGAAGCAAGGTGATTGCGGATTTGGCATCTACTGTAACCCCCAAAGGGCCGATGATGAAAGAGCCAAATTTGCTTGCTTTCACAATTCTAAACTATTAATTTCAGAGATTAAATTCAATATTTTATGATGACGAGATTTTATATAACAATGGGGATTTCAGTTGCAGCATTAGTTGTAGGATTGATTTTATTATTTAGTTAGTTGGGATTTAACTTCAAAATTAGGATCACATCCCAATTGATTTATGATGTCATTAATTTGTATGATTAAATCATTTTGCTGATCAATTAAGGCATTAACTTTTTCTATTTGAATATTAAGAGTATCTAACGCTCTTTGAGCTTTTTTGTAATCTGATTGAGAAAGCATCTTTCCTTCATAGAATTCGTATTGCTTAAGATATTCATCATATTGGGATTGCTCTAAATTTATTTTTCTGTTTAGAGATTCAATTTGGGATTGGAGTTCTTGTTCTTGAATTAATAATAATTTTTGCCCCACATAAAGTTCATCTAATCTTTCTGGTACATTATAGCCTTGAGAATTAAAATCAATTTCAGGTGATTGAGTAGAATACATTAGATGATTTTTTTCACTTGTATGACCCAATCCCAACGCATGGCCTATTTCATGCATTAAAATATTCACAACCATATTTTCGTCATTCTGTACAAAATTAGAATTACAATCTTCTGCTCCAATTGAAATATCTAAAACACAATGACTTAAAATTCCAAATAAAACGGAATTACATGTTGCAAGTCCAGTATGCGTTAATGGAGCATATTTTTGCCATTTAATTTCAATATTAGATTTTTCAGATTGAATAAATTCTAAATTAGGATTTGTATTTTCCCAGTTATCTATTGCTTTCATTAAGGCATTAATTGGAATCTGTTTATCTGGAACATCAGGTACATTTTCAAACGAGTAATAGATAATCTGATGATCATCAGTAATTGCATTAGAAATTTGTTGAATCTTTTCAACTGAAGGAGATAGTCCTACAGATGAAGAGTTAGGTGAAAAGGGCAATAAATCAGCATACCAGACATAGCCAACAAATAGAACTAGTGCAATTATTACATAAACTGCTTTCAACAAATAAAGAAAGAACTAGGATTACCTAAAACTTTCCATCCCACTAGAGAGATTTAGGCTGGATTGGTTTTTTAAATCAACTTTAGTATAGTTTTTTATTTTAAAAGAAATTAGTCATAACCAACATTGCCATATAATATCTGGATTTTGGTAATCGCTTAATGCAATTCGACAGGATTACCAAAGTTATCTGTGGCCAACAGATTATTTTGGATGAGAATTTTTAAAATAATCAATTTTTTCTTTTTCAGAATAAGGCAAATCATTATTTTTTGATAGATTAAAAATATTTCCAAATGCAGGACATTCACAGTCAACTGAAAATAATTCTTCACATTTAGGGCATTGTATAACAAAATGATTTCCCCAATCACATTCTATATCTTCAATAATTTCAAAAAAGACACTTTCATCACAAATACAATGTAATCTATTTTGAAATCTTTGATTAAAATCCATAATAATTACATTAAAAAATCAAATATAATTTATTAACAATAAGAATAATTTTCAACTGTTATACTTTGACAGAATGCCCCACATGTAAACTTGCAATGGAATCACATTCAACTGAAGAGTTGATGGAATGTTGTATGAAGCAAGTAGGTGATGAATTCAATGAAGAGAAATCAGGCATTTGTCCTAATTGTAAACATGCTATCAAAAAACACTCAAGTAATGAACTAGCTGAATGTACATTAGAGTTCCTCAAATCAGGGATTAATAATTAGTTCAAGATAAGATTAAACAGTAGAAAAAAATATCATAGGTATTGGATCAAGCAACTAGAAATATAATTTCAGAATATTCTCCCATGTGGACAAACAAAGAGATTTGGGAATTTGAACAGCTCAACGAAAATTTGACATTTGATGCAGTGTATGCTGAAAAAAATAAGTTTGAATCATGGAAATCAAAGTCATCTTTCCCAGACTCAGATATTCGAGACATGATAGTTAGAACTTTTGATAACTTTTTGAACGGGAATGAATTATGGATTGCAAATAAGGATGAAGGTAAATTAGATAAAAAATATGTGGCATATCTCATGTCAGTCATGGCAGATGTTATGATTGAGGAAGAAATTTGTCTAAATTTTAGAATTGAAAACGATTGTCTAGTATCAGTAATTGATGAAAAAGCAGATGTAATTGACTGTAAAGAATTTTTTGAAGAATTTTATCATTTAGCAACAGGATTTAATTTTGACGTAGATACGGGAATTCCAGATGATGAAACAGAAGCTGAGATATATCTCACCAGACTGCAAGAAGAATTTGATGAGAAAATGAAAAGAAAACTAGGTGACAAATACATGTCAGGCAATAATGATCCAGACACAATAAATGCAGAGACTTGAGAAAAATGTCAGACAAAAGACATCACAATAATTTCAAAAAAAGAGAACAAAATTTAACAACAGAACAAAAAGTGGAACAATTCATCATTAGAAATTCAAATAATGGGTTTTTTACCAAGGTATCTACCATATCATACAAATTCGATATTCCAAAAGACACAGCATGGAGTATTGTAGGAGAATTACTAGCAAGTGAATTATTTGACTCGATTCATGATGAGTATACAGGAGAGATGAAGCTTTGTGAAACAGGAAAAATATACACCATAAAAAATATGGAAATGAAAAGAAAACGAGAAAAATACAAATCTAAAAAAATCATAAATAAAGAATCAGAACAGAATGCAAACTCTTAATTTTAATTAGCAGGAATTTACAATGTGGAAGATGAAAATTTACCTGCACAATGTCATCCAATTATAAAATCAAAAAGAAAAAAGAAAGTTGAGATAAAAAATGATACAGTGTAAGTTATGTGGAACCCCATTAGGGAAAGAACCAACTACCAAAGAATTAGAAACGCATTGGAAAAAACATCATAATTGGCACTGGGAATCAAACAAAGATAAAACACCTGAAGACGCATTATTAAAAAAAAGATAATCAACGTCTTGGAATAGTGATCGTTTATAGCATGCCTAGACCACTAATCGAAGGCGTCAACAATACTTTAGATTTGAGACATAAAAGGTAGATTATGGAATTTCCAAACATATGTTTAGTATAGATAAAAAAATAGAACTAATTTTTAGAATTCTTGTCAAGTAGTTTATCAATTAAAAATGAGAATACACAATATGGGTGGCATACTAATTGAATGAGGATTTTGCAGAATATACAAAATGCATTTCATGCAATCAGGCACTGATTTACTGTGATTGTAATTGTCCATATTGCGGAAAACGAGAAGAGTGTGATTGTGAAATGACTGCATTGAAAATTACACAATGAATTTTTTACAAGCCTGAAAAATAATTTTAAAAAACTCTTATGCGTAATGTTTTGTTTATTTTCAGCTAATAGATTTGAAAAAACTCACTTTTGATATGTAATACAGATTTTGTCATTATGGCACATGTCAAAAATAGAGGCATACGATATCAAAGTAAGGAAAAAAGTACTCATGAAAAATCCACAACCATATAAGATGAAAAATGGATCATGGGCACTGAAAGGAACTAGCACCGAAACAGGAATTAATCTATTCAAAATTGTGGGCAGGCAAAAACCAACAATTAGCCAATCAAGATTTGAGGCAATCAAGGATTTGTTTACCAGCAGACAATGTGAATGTGATAAAATATGCTAGTTGTATTTTTATTTTATCTAGAGATTTTGCATATTATCAAATTCATGGCAACATCATAAATCAATGAATTAGAAAACATTAATTTGATATTTTTTTACAATTATTTATGTCCCTAGAGATCGATTGGAAGAACAATTTCTATGGAATTTCTTGGGCATATGAAAAAGACAGATTGGTAGTATCCACAGTGTTTGAAGATAAAAAAGAGGCAATAGCCATTGCCAGAGACATAGAAGATTGGAGTGATAAATTTACCAGATTGACAATTATTGAAAAAGATAATGATGAATTTGCAATTTGTGTTTACCAAGATCCGTTGGTTTCAAAAAATGACAGACATTTAGGATTATTCAGAACAGGTATGAGACAGAGTGGTGGATATGAACAAGCAAAACCAATGATGGAGGAAAAATCACCACTATTGCAAATTGCATATGCTGCAGATGTCAGAGATATGAATACATATGAACAAATTTCACGACTAGTTCCAATGCGTAAATGTAGAATTATTGCAGAAAAAGATTTGAAAAAGCAAGAATACTATTATGAAAAACTAGCAAATTCTCAGAATTAAGAAAAAGGTGAGATTCAAAAACAAATCTAGGATTTGAATCATCACCAGGTATGGTCGGGTATCAATCATATTCCAAATTCAATATAAAGAATCACTACTCATTGCTACTGAGAAATTATACTGACAAATCGTTCATTGATATTAAATAGAAATTTTACCAGGATATTTTATGCAAGATAACAATAATCAAACAAACTGGGAAGAAGCAATCGGTCTTTCTTGGCTGATATCAGATGATTAAAATGTCAAGTTTTAATTCAATTTGCAGCCCAAATTGTTGGTGTAAACTGAATAAAATAGCAGATACCACCGACCAGCCTTTGAAATATCTAAGGCTTTAATTTTTTAATTCACAATATTCATAAAGTAATATTTTTGTCTGGATGTATGAAATTAACAGTAAAATTTGTTCTAATTGTTTTAATCATATCATTATTTGGAAGTGTTTTAGAGATTTGGGGCGGGAGTTGGGATATTACTAGCCACGCAATTGGCGCCCCTGAATCATTTTTCACACCGCCACATGCTGTTTTGTATTCTGGAGTAGGCATTTCATTAATTGCGGCAATTGCATCCTTAGGCATCATTAGTAGAGATAAAGAATTACGCCAAAAATCATTTTCTTTAGGTTTAAAATTAGTTTTTGTTGGGAGTATAATTCAAGTTATTGCAGGTCCAGGAGATTATTTGTGGCACGAACTCTTTGGAACTGACGGATTACTTAGTCCAACTCACTTGACATTGATTACAGGAATTTTAATTCAATCAGTAGGGATCATTATGGGATTAACTAGATTAATTCCATATAATTTCAAAGCAGTGAAACCTGCATTAACTGTAGGATTTTCAGCACTGTGGTTTATTGTAATAGCGTTTACGTTTCAATTTGGGCTGCCAATATCAAACGGAGAAACAATAAACTGGAATCCAGATCCTTATGTAGGTGCAGCAATTCTGGGTATAACAATACCATTTTTTGGTACACTAATTTTCTGGGGAGCAGCAAAATCTATGAAAAAATTTGGGTGGGTCAGTGCATCAATTGCAGGATTGTTAATTCTAAATGTTACAGCAAATGTAATTCCAAATAATGCACTGTGGGGATTTTTACCATGGTTTGCAATACCAATGAGTGTATCGCTTGTGGCGGATGCAATAATGAATGATAAAATTAAACTTGGTAAATATGGAGAGGAGATAAGTGGAGGATTAGTAGGAACAGTTTTTCTAATATGTAGTATGCCACTGATAGGAATGGCCTATATCCAATTTTATGTATTCAGTGGAGTTTCAGGATATACTTTGTTACCAGAATTTTCAGAAACTCTAGCAATGATTTTAGGATTAATGGGTATTTCAGGAGCAGCCATTGGAATTATCGCTGTAAAAATGGCAAGAAAAAAAATATCCATACCTGTTGAATCTACAATCTAGAATTCAAAGATTAAATTCTATTTCATCATAATTTCATTATGCATTGTGATGATAAACGCACACTACATGTATTAAAAAAAGAGATTGAAAAATCTTGGAAATTGCTTGAGAATTCAGGATTTACTGATCAACAATTATTAGAAGATTTCAACAATACAATTACAGCATATTTTGATTGTAAATCATCATCAGAATAGAAATCAAATATGATTTTCTGGATAGAGCTTAAGTATCATTTTAACATAATTAAGTAGATGAACTATGAAAATCTCTTAAAGAGAATTATGGATTCGGATGTCAACATAAGACATAGTATTATCACAGACAATGAAGGAAATATCTTAGCTACAAGTCACAGAGAAGGGATTACAAATTATCTATCTCCAGAGGAAACAGCTGCATCCTTGAAAAGAGCATCAGTAGCATGGAAAGGAAGAAACGAATTGGCTCCAAAGATAGGTCATGGATTGTATGCAGTAGCAACATTTGAGAAAATTACCAGAATGACATTTCCATTAGGGGACAATAATTTGATATTTGTTAGCATGGGTTCTGATGCAGTGAGAACAGATTTACATGAAGGAGGTCAAAAACAGATTATTGAACACGTCCTGAACATTTTGAGTAAAGATCCTACAAAGCAATAATCTAAAAATTGATTTTAAGAATATTATAAATTTGAATCAAGAGGAGTCAAAATATCTAAATTGACAATGGTTGAACATACCAAAGAATGCAAGTATAGAATGGACAATGATATGCCACATACTAATTGCTATTGTCAATGCCATAAAATCATCATGGCAGAATCTTCAAAACTTGAATCAAGGACTTTTTGATTCAGGCTCAAAATTGTCAATAATCTCAGTAACACTAGCAAGAATGGTCTCTTTGATTTTCTCTTGACTCATTCCAGATTTATGCATTAATTTCATTTGATCCATTAAGGAGAAATGAACTCGACCTTGAAGATAATCAACTAGTCCAAATCCTTGTTTTGGAAATTCAGTGACAAAAATATCATGTTCTGAAAATTCATCGACATCATTCATAAAACGACTACAGGAAAACCAGTTATAAAATTTCCAAATATTCTTTAACCCAATTAAAAATTACAACTCATGACAGAATTTGTCCACAAACCATACGATAAAATCTATGTTAGAGATATGATAAAACTCAATTTAGATGATCTAATAGGCATGATGTCATCCCTAGAGGCAGCAAATGCCTATTGGGTTGACGGAGTTTTATTTGCCAGTTTTGCTATGACTGAATCTGAAGAATTAGCAAAAAAAGAGATGCAAAATGAAATGTTTCTAGACAAAATTATTTTTGCAGCATATGAAAAATATACAAAGACAGTGAAATCATCAACAAATTTAGAGATAGGGGTATTAAACATGCAAAAAAGTAAATTGTACAAGGATCTAATAGCGTGGTTAAAAACTCAATCAATATGGAATGAATAAAAAATTAAGATTGATTCCAAGAACCGTATCCGCCATCTAGAGTAACTGCATCGAAACCCTCCTTAATCAATTCATCAGCAGCAATATTTCCTCTATAGCCAGTACCACAATAGGTACAAATTTTCTTGTTTCTCAAATCTTCTATTTGTTTTTTCTTTGCATTTCTAATGGATAGTCCCAATGGCATATGGACAGAGTCAGATATAACTCCCCCAGATAACTCATCTGCCTCTCGGACATCAATAATGACAAAATTACTTTGTTGTATTTTTAAATCATTTGCAGTGATTTTGTTTGCCATGTATTTGAAAAGACAAGGTGTAATTTATTTCTGTTTTGATGAAAGAGCAACACATGGAAGAAATCTTGAATTCAATAGATAGCAAATTAGTTATCAGCAATTAGGCTTTCAAGAGACAATCCATAATACGAATTATCCACAGGTTTTAATTTTTCTATTAATTCAGATTTTAGTAATTTGATTTCTTTTTCAGTTTTCATAATATTAAAAGAATCAGTATTTTTGATAAACCGCTCTTTGTAAACACCATCAACCCATAGTTAATAACAAATTAATTTTTAAAATTTCAATTATGAAAAATAACCAAAAACTTAAGTTTTAAGATCATTGAGAAAATAATCAGTGGATGAGCCATTAGTAGAGATTTCTAAGAAGTTGATAGCGACAGATTATGAGATCGATGAAATATCAAAACAATGGACCATACTTAAACATGAATATCGAAGTAGTAAAGACCCTACACTTAGAGAAGAAATTAAAAAAAAATGGAATAGACTAGAAAATAAGAAGAAAAATCTGGAAATGAATCGTAGGAAAATTATTGAAAAAAAAGAAGAAATAGAATTTAAAAACAGATGGAAGGGATGGAAATGAAAATATCAATAAGCTTAAGTTCACAGAATATTCAAAAAATTATTGAGTTTTGAGCCTAATTACAGAGCAACACTAGTAATTTTGGATGATTTTGAAGTTAACGGATTAATCCAATTCAACAAAGAATATGCAGATGAAGGTTTTTTTAATAATTTTATAAAATTTAGAAGATCATTTTCTCATTCAATAAATGAATTAATTAGTAAATTAGACACTTTTGAAACAAAAAATAGTGAGATGATGAGTTTTATTATCTATTCAGAATTATCTTTTATCAATTCTCATCTAGAGGCCATAAAGAAATTTCTCAAAATCATCATTAATCCGACAAAAGTGGATGAAGGGCTTGAAAAAGACACAACTCTTCAACAAATGATTCAAAAAATTTGTAAAAAATTGAACTATAATCAAAAACTAGAAAATTCAATCAAAGGGTTATTTTTGCTTGATTTGAAAGATGCCATCATGCTAGAGATGTTCTTAATTGAGACAGACCATTTAATCATTTATCCAAATAACTTAAAAATGAAAAAACAGTTAGACATTAAAGATTTAGCTACTCATGTATCGCAAGCAACGGAAATTTTATCTGCAATGCTTGATTGGTCAAATGGAAAAACAAAAAAACAGAAGCCAGATGAATTAGATGGAATAGTCAGAGATTTGTCTAAGCAAGTAGAAGAACTAGATAAAAAACTTGAAAAACTTTCTTGAATTAGTCCAAGTTGTTCAAATAATATTTTTCTATACGTTCCATCATAGGTTGAACATAATCATCACATGTTTTGATAAATTCTTGTCTAGTATTTTTTTCACTGCTTACTAAAATAACTACTTGATTAATTTTTTGTCCTGTAACTTCGTGAAACATATGAGCATAGCATGTGGTCTGCAAGTAGTATTCATACATGTATTCATCAACTTGAGGTTTTCTTTTTGTTTTATAGTCTATGATAGAGAGTTCACCATTGTATTCAGCAATTAAATCACTTGTACCAGCAACTTTTAGTTTATCTGAATACATTCGTTGTTCAATACATGTGACATTTGAAATATTCTCAAGAAATGGTTTTAGATTGTGAAAATGGGCAATAGGCAATAAATCAAAGTCTTCCATGGACAAAGTATTACTCAAGTAATCTTCAATCATTTTGTGAGATTGTGTACCAATGTCTTGAGCTTGTTTTGTAATGTATTCATGAGCGGGTTCATTTTCTTTCCACATAGCTAAACCATTTTTTTTATGCTCAGGGGCAGTAGCAGATAGAATCGTGCTGATGGAAGGATAAATTTTATCAAATTTGGTTTGATACCAATGACCATCTTCTCTATCCAATAATACGGGCTCACGGATCTTTAGCATTTGTGTAAAATTTGCCACTAAAAATTGCAGTAAATTCTAGTTATTGAATGATTTGGATAATTATTATCACGTCATCATTTTTTTAAATTTATTATATTCTGATCTAGTTTTTACAAATTGATCTGTTACAATTTTTCTCAAGGAAAACAAATTTTCCATTTTTGGATTTATTATAGAAATAGATTCGTTAAAAATTACTGTATCAATGAACTCCTCATTAGGATATACAGTAAATTCTAAAAATTTTGAATCAATTTGAATTTGCAGTTTAAACCCCATCAACAATCCTAATTCATCATGTTTATTCAAAAATCCAGTCAGGTTAGCCTTCAAAGAAGGATTATTAGAAAAAGACAAATATTTTGAATCTTGTGAATTTTCATCAATTATGCATGCAACAGGTTTTCCTTGAGTATGCAATACCACAGAATTATGAGTG
Source organism: Nitrosopumilus sp. (assembly GCF_025699255.1). Taxonomy (NCBI): domain Archaea; kingdom Thermoproteati; phylum Nitrososphaerota; class Nitrososphaeria; order Nitrosopumilales; family Nitrosopumilaceae; genus Nitrosopumilus; species Candidatus Nitrosopumilus sp. The sequence goes on from NZ_JAILWA010000001.1 coordinate 147,872, forward strand.
AGTGCAAAATCTTCAGAATCAGGCATTTTGTCTAAGGGCATAGTCAGAATTCCAATGTTTAATTAATAATTTTTTCAAGAAATATGAAAACTATTCTTCATCAGGCTCATTTGCCTTATCTCTAACCTTTTTCATGACACAGAATTTACTCAGAGTCTTTTTCCATCCCATAATATTCAAACAAACTACAGAGTCTTAAGTGTGTTTGATAAATCCAATCAACTCATTGGTAATAATACAGTCTCATATGTTCATTAATGGCAAATTTACCTCAAATCATATTAATGAAGTTCTGTTCTAACTGCGATACTAGACTCGTTCAAAGTTTTGAGGATGTAGGAGGACCTTGGATTTGCCCCAAATGTAATCCCGAAAAAATTCAAATCAAAGTTCCAACATACGGAGTAAATTATTCAGGAAGAACAAAGCAATGTTCCAAAGGATGTGGCGCAGAAATTTACTGGGATGAAGGATTCAAATCAGATAGCGGAAAATTCATTCCAATTGATTCAAGAACGGATGAACCACACAGATGTGAGGGGTCCAGGGAATCAAGAGAATACTTTCCAGATGAAATTAAAAAATATTCAAAACCAAAAATAAAAGATCCTACACCAAGCATCCCTATACCTCAAAATATCCTATATGATATTAATAAAATTCCAAAATCATTAATTGAAAATGACAGTATAATCAGAGAAATTGTTCAAGGACATAAAGAAGAATCATTTGCTTTAATTCATTATGAGCGGTTAATTGCACCAGAGGCAGATAAAATCCCAATTGAATCACTAAAAGATGTTTTATCAGAAAATATCCTAAAAGGATTAGTAAAATATGGATTTACAGGATTTTTGCCATTTCAAGAAGAATCAATCAGAGAAATTCTGAAGGAAAATAATACAATCATTTCAGCACCCACAGGATCTGGAAAAACAGAAGCTTTTGCAATTCCAATTTTACAAAAAATCTCAGAAGATACAACACCAGGAGTGCACACATTGCTGATATATCCACTTAATGCTTTGATTGATGACCAAGTTACAAAAATTAGGGATTTAATCCAAAAATGCAAACTCGGAGATAAAGTTGGAATATATTCAATTCACGGAGGTCAGAGCACAGAATACAAGGATATGATAATATCTGATGCAAACAATAAATCTCTAATCATAGCAACAAATTTTGATTTTATCAACTATCATCTAATTTTACAAGACAAAAAATGGAACGAATTATTCAAAAATGCAAAATTGATTGTTATGGATGAAGCCCACTCCTACACGAGTTTTCACGGTTCAAATGTATATCATGTTTTAAAGAGAATGAAAAGATACATGAATAAAGTTCAGTTCATAGGCGCTTCTGCAACTTTGGATAACTCCAAAGAATTTTTTTCAAACATGTTTGATTTACCCGAAGATTCTTTTTCATGTATCAAAAGTCAGTTCAGAAGAAAACAAAATATGTACATGTTTTTCATTATGCCCAGAAAATTTAGACAACGAACCACTATGGAGATGCTATCATCCATATGCTACAAAAATAAATCAATCCAGCTTGTGTTTAGTAATTCTCATAATGATGCAGAATTTCTTGCATCAAATGTAGAATCTGCAAATGAAGGCATTAGAATTCAAATTCATAGAGGAGGTCTTGATCAAAGAGATAGAAAAATGTATGAATCTCAAATGAAGGCAGGGGAACTAGATGTATTATCGTGTACACCCACGCTAGAACTTGGCATTGACATTGGACATGTAGATGTAGTGATATCGGCATTCAAAAATGAATTTGATTCATTTATTCAAAGAATTGGAAGAGCTGGAAGGATGGGTCAAAAATCATATGCAATTTGTGTATTTGATCCAGATGATGCAGCGTGTCATTATTTTGCACGGCATATTGATGAATATCTAAAACAAGATCACGTCATCCCAATAAACAAGAAAAATCCAATTATTTCAGAAAGACATGTAGAGTCTGTAGAAATTGAGAAACAAGCATCAAATGAATCAGATAAATCACAATTTTTTGATTTTGCAAACAGCATTAACCTAAGAGGAGCATCAGGAGAAATCTCCATTTACTATAATTCAAGGAAAATTGGTACCAGAGGAGTGCCAGTAGGATATTACCAATTACATCAAAAAGCAATCTATCATTTTAACAAACAAAACTACGAAGTAAATTCTCTCATAAAATCCCAAAATGGAGCCAGAGCATATCTAGTAAGATCAAATGAGAAAGGAAAAAGAACTATTCCAGTTGTCAAAACATCACTTATTCAAACATCAGAAGGTAAAGCAATTCATAGAGAGATCAAAGTAAAATCTAAAAAAATCTCATTACGATATGGAATAATTTCACTTGATAGAACCATTACAGGGTACATGAAAGGAAACTATAATGAATCAGCAGACAAATTCGCAAGATACAATGGCAGTAATATTCCAGGATGGAGAAATTTTCATTGGAAATCAAAACATTCTTCAGTAAGCATCACGATACCGACAGAGTTTATCACAAAGACAATTTCAGATTCTAAAAGTCCAATAGTCAATGACCCCAGAATTCACACCATTGCACATATCTTAGTCAATGCAAGTAAAATTCTAACAAAATCAGAATCAAGTGACATCGATGTGTATTATGAAAAAGGGACAATTTATCTTTATGATAATTCATCAGATGGATTTAATGGATGTAGTAAAATAATATACAAAGAATTTGAAAAAATAATAAACACAGGATTCACTCTTTTACAAGATTGTGATTGCCCAACAGACAAATATCAAAAAGATGAAAAAGATTGGGGAGGGTGTCCAAAGTGCACATTTTCAACCAACTATTGTCAAACAAAAAATAAAGAATTAACTAAAAAGGGAGCAAAAGAGTTTTTCTCATCTTTCCAATCATTGTAGATTTGAAATAAATTTTTCAGCTACATGGATTGTACGAATATGACGATTAAGAAAACCGTTACTCATTAATTGTATTTCGCAATGAGGGCATTGTACCATATCTATACAATTCACACAACATAGATAACAATGATGGAATTTTAATGATAAAAATTATTCCAAAGTGGTACAAAGGACCAAATGATTATTATAATGAATAATGAACATCACAAAATAATACTATTCCATTAGGTAATGTTTTAGCTGAAATAGAACATCCATCTTGCAACCCCTTCCCACAAACATAGCATTCCACTTTACTTACAGAAGTGGAACTATTTTGGGTTTTTAGGATCTGCATATCTTGTACAATTGTTTGATGTGTTCCCTGCATGATGTTTATTCTACGATCAACTAGACTATAAAGGTACCGTACTATACCGTAATAATTTTATGCCTAAGGGATCAATATTATCCGACAAAAAAAGAGTGAAGACAATCTAATCACTTTAAATAATAAACCACCGGAATTTTGTTTATGGGTGGACACCTTTGGAAAAAAACAAGCAAAAGTAATACCTCTAGATTTATCTGAAAACCAATTCCAAATTTACAATAAAATTTCAAGAAATTATTCTCACTCATTTCTCTTTGAATCACTGACAGGTCCTGAAGAATTAGCTGAAACATCAGTAATGGGATTTGATCCTAAAATTATTCTAAAAGGATATTTAGACAAGGTAGAAATTATTGAAAAAGAAAAGACTACAACAATTCAAACAAAAGACCCATTTGGAGAATTAAAAAAACTACTAGACAAATCAGATGATCAAAATTATAGATATCTTGGAGGAGCAGTAGGAGTAGTAAATTATGATTCAATTAGACTTGTCGAAAACATTTCAGATTATCACAATTCTCCACAACCACTAATGGAATTTGGGATTTATGATGACGGAATTCTATACGACAAAATACATGAGAAATTATTTTATTTTTATCATGATGAAAACAGATTTGATAGATTAAAAATTGAAAATAATTCATTTGGAGAATTTAACTCTAGTGAAGTCACGCCTAACATGAATGAAGAAGAATACTCAGAAATTGTAAACAAGGCAAAAAAATACATTCATGACGGAGATGTTTTCCAAGTAGTACTTTCAAGGAAATTTACATTTGATGTTACTGGAGACAATCTAACATTGTATAAAACACTAAGAAAATTAAATCCATCACCTTACATGTATCACTTGAAACAAGATAAAAAAACAATAATCGGCGCATCACCAGAAATGTTAGTTAGAATAACAGATGACAAAGTAGAAACATTTCCAATTGCAGGAACTAGAAAAATCACAGATGACGAAGAAAAGAACAAGGCATTATCTGAAGAACTAATCAACGATGAAAAAGAATTGGCAGAACATACAATGTTGGTGGATTTAGGCAGAAACGATATTGGCAAAGTCTGCAAATATGGAACAGTTCATCCAGAATCATTAATGAAGATTAAGAGATTCAGTCATGTTCAGCATATAGTAAGTCATGTTGTGGGGAATTTGGCGCCTGAAAATGACATGTTTGATGCATTTCAGGCAGTATTTCCAGCCGGAACAGTATCAGGAGCGCCCAAAGTCAGAGCAATGGAAATTATTGATGAATTAGAAATAGAAGCAAGGGGGCCATATGCCGGAGCAGTAGGATATTTCTCGTATAACGGATGCTGCGACTTTGCAATTGCAATTAGGAGTATTTTCATAGAAAATGACAAAGGATTTGTGCAATCAGGAGCAGGGATAGTTTCAGATTCTATTGCAAAAAATGAATTTAAAGAAACAGAACACAAAGCAGGAGCAATGCTTCAAGCATTAAAGGAGGCATCAAATTGAAATTTCTAATTATTGATAATTATGACTCGTTTGTATACAACATTGCACAGTATTTGGGAGAATTAGGAGTAGACTGTGATGTCATTAGAAATGACAAGATCACATTGCAGCAAATCAAAGAAAAAAACTATGATGGAATAATCATTTCTCCCGGTCCAGGAACGCCAGAAGATAAAAAATATTTTGGAGTGTGTTCTGAAGTGATTAAAGATATTGGGCCAAGCATCCCTATATTCGGAGTATGTTTAGGGCATCAAGGAATTATTGACGCATTTGGAGGCAAAGTAACTAATGCAGGATGTGTAAGACATGGAAAAACTAGTCCTGTTGAACATTTAGAATCAAAATTATTTGCAAATGTGAAAAATCCATTCAGGGCAACAAGATATCACAGTTTAGTAGGAGATAAAACAATAATTCCAGAGGTTCTCAAAGTTACTGCTACTGCATCTGATGATGGAGAAGTCATGGCAATAGAGCATAAGAAATATCTAATTCAAGGTGTTCAATTTCATCCAGAATCAATAATGACAGAAGATGGAAAAAAGATCTTAGGTAATTTCATCAATCAAGTCAAGGAGAAAAAAAAATGATATCAGAAATTATTTCAAAACTACAAGAAAAAACAGATCTCACATATGATGAAATGAACAAGGTGATGACAGACGTTCTATCAGGCAAAACAAATGATAAAGAAAATACAGATTTCCTATCATCACTTGCAGATAAGGGAGAAACTGACGATGAACTTTTAGGAATGTTGGATAAAATGCAGGAATTTTCCCTCAAAGTTGAGGCCAAAAATCAAGGCACTTTAATTGACATGTGTGGAACTGGAGGAGATAAACTGCAGACATTCAATATATCTACAACTGCATCATTTGTTGTAGCATCTGCTGGTGGAATAGTAGCAAAACATGGTAACAGGTCAAGTTCAGGAGTTTCAGGAAGTGCAGATATTTTTGAATATTTTGGATACGATTTAAATTCAGAACCTGCAAAGATTGCAGATATTTTGCAAAAACACAATATCTGCTTTATGTTTGCACAAAAATTTCATCCTGCAATGAGACATGTATCAGCAGCAAGAAAACAACTAGGTAAAAGAACAGCATTTAATCTTCTAGGGCCATTATCAAATCCAGCAAATGTAAAAAATCAGCTAGTAGGAGTATTCTCAATTGAATATTTGGACAGATTACCATTATTACTCAAAAGAAAAGGTGCAGAAAACATAATGACTGTCCGTTCTGATGATGGAATGGATGAATTCTCCACAAGTTCAGTTAATCGAGTATGTGTATTAAAAAAAGATAAAGTGTTAATGAATGCAATTGATCCCGAAGTATTAGGATTGCATAAATCAACATTGCAAGATATACAAATTACTACAAAAGAAGATGCAATAAGATCATTTGTCGGGGTGTTAAACAATACTGCAAATGAAGCAATGATAGAAACTACTGCACTCAATGCAGCTGGAGGATTAATTGTTGCAAATATTTCTAAAAATTTTGAGGAAGCATTAGAACTAGCACTAGATACAATAAAGAGCGGTAAAGCATTTTCATTATTAAAAGAATTTGTACAAGATACAGGAGACATTTCAAAATTAGAGGAGATTGTTAATGGCTGAAAATATTCTAAGAAAACTAGTAAACAATTCACAGATGGCAATTGACGATGGGGTGTATGATGTAGATGCAAATTTGGAAAAATCAGACAAAGACTTTCTGCAAATAATAAAAACAAATCCACATGCCACATTACTAACTGAAATAAAATTTTCATCTCCATCACTAGGAAAAATTAGAACCTTGACAGATCCAGTAAGCATTGCAAATCAAATGATTGCAGGAGGTTCAAAAGCACTCTCAGTTTTAACCCAGCCACACCTATTTCACGGCTCACCAGAGTATTTCATGAAGGTACGAGAGGCAGTAGATGTACCAATGCTGATGAAAGACATCATGATTGATAAAATTCAGATAGATGCTGCAAAGAAAATAGGAGCAGATTACATGTTAGTGATTCAATCATTATATGACCAAAAATTTCTATCAGATATTGACGAGTTTATAGATTATGGACATAAAAAAGGATTACAAATCTTACTTGAAGTACATACAAAACAGGAACTAGAAAATGCATTAAACACAAAAGCAGATCTTATTGGAATTAACAATAGAAATCTGGACACTCTAGAGATAGATCTTAAAACTACAGAAATTATTCTTGCAGGAATAAACAAATCAAGGCCAATTCTATCCGAAAGTGGAATAAACACGCCAGAAGATATTCAACGTCTAAAAAAGTGTGGAGCTGACGCATTTTTGATAGGATCAAGCATAATGCAAAGTGATAACATTGAAGAACAAGTAAGAAAACTGGTGAATGCGTATTGAAATATCCTAAAAATGGTAGATTTGGAGAATTTGGTGGAAAATATATTCCAGAAACTCTGGTTCCAGCAATTGAAGAATTAGAAGAAAATTATTTAAAATTTAAAAATGACAAAAAATTCAAAAAAGAACTTGATCATTACCTTAAGATCTATGCAGGAAGACCAACTCCATTATACTATGCAAAAAATTTATCAGAAAAAATAGGAGGAGCTAAAATTTATCTCAAAAGAGAAGATTTGCTTCACGGAGGAGCTCATAAAATTAACAACACGTTAGGTCAAGCACTTCTTGCAAAAAAAATGAACAAGAAGAGAATCATAGCAGAAACAGGGGCAGGGCAACATGGAGTTGCAACTGCTATGGCATGTGCAGCACTTGGAATGAAAGCCGAAGTATACATGGGATATAGAGATACAATAAGACAAAAACAAAACGTATTTCGAATGAACATGTTGGGATGCGAAGTTCATCCGGTTAAATCAGGCTCAAAAACGCTAAAAGATGCAATTAACGAGGCAATTCGTGATTGGATTACTAATGTTGAAAATACATATTATTTATTGGGATCAGCTGTTGGACCACATCCATATCCAGTTATGGTCAGAGATTTTCAAAGTGTCATTGGAAATGAAATTAAATCACAGATGAAAAAAATTAACAACAAATCACCAGACACTGTGATTGCATGTGTAGGTGGAGGATCTAATGCCATAGGGACATTCTATCCACTAGTTGATTCTAATTCAGAATTAATTGGAGTAGAAGCTGCAGGTCATGGTTTAAAATCAAAAAAACACTCAGCAACATTATCAGTTGGAAGTAAAGGAGTATTACACGGAATGATGACATATCTGTTACAAGATAAAGAAGGTCAAATTACTGAAACTCATAGTATTTCTGCAGGATTGGATTATCCAGGAGTAGGTCCAGAACATTCTTTCTATAAAGATACAAAACGTGTAAAGTATCATGCAGCTACAGATACAGAAGTCATTGATGCATTTCTAACACTGACAAAAACTGAAGGAATTATTCCAGCTTTAGAATCATCTCATGCAATTGCAGAAGCAATCAAGGTTGCAAGAAAAAGTAAAAAATCCGAATCAATTGTAGTAACACTCTCAGGACGTGGAGACAAAGACATAGAAGAAGTACAAAATTATTTGAAGAAACATGACAAGAATTAAAGAAAAATTTACAGAATTGGAATCAAAAAACCAAAAGGCCCTAATATCATACATCATGGTAGGATTTCCAAATGAAAAATCAACAATGGCAACGATAAGAGGATTGGTAAAGGGAGGAGTAGACATCATAGAGTTAGGATTTCCATTTTCAGATCCATTAGCAGATGGACCTGTAATTCAAAATGCAAGCACAATTTCACTTGAAAAAGGAACAAAAATAGTAAATTTCTTCAACATAGTGAAAAAGATCAGAAAAGAGACAGACATTCCATTGGTACTCATGACATATACAAATATTCTGTACCACAAAGGATATTCAAAATTTATCTCAGAGGCAAAAAAAGTGGGAATTGATGGATTTATCCTTCCAGATATGTCAATTGAAGAATCACAAGAATATCTAAAAGCAGCTAAAAATAATTCAGACACAATATTTCTAATCTCACCAAACACTAGTAAATCAAGAATTCAAAAAATATCAAATGCATCATCAGGATTTTTGTATCTGGTTGCAGTGTTTGGAACTACAGGAGTTAAAACAGGAATTAAAAAGTATACGTTAGATGCAATCAAACAAGTCAAAAAACAAATCAAAGGAAAAATTCCAATAGGAGTAGGGTTTGGAGTGTCAACTCCAGAAGATGTAAAAAAATACATCAAAGCAGGTGCAGATGCAGTAATTGTAGGTAGTGCATACTTAAAATTAATAGAAAAGACGCCTCAAAATCAACTGGAAGTAAAAATTGCTTCGTTTACAAAGAAGCTTAAAAAACAAACTATCATCTAAAACAAAATCGTCTAAGTTGGCGGTCAGATGTTCTAACTTTCACGGAGGGGAACTCAATTTCAGTTAATGGCCGCCAAACTAGAGGTTCTCACTAGATTATATCTAAAGAAAGATAAAAAATTAGTGTTCAAAAATTCTAAAATTCATTTGAAAATATACAAAATAATTTACATGTGTAAAGATACAAAATTAATTTAATTTTTAGAAATTTATTGATCGTTTTGATTATCATAAAGCATTCTTGCTTCTTGCCAAGAATACCAAACCAATTTCCAAGTTAGATCATCTATCTCTTGTTTTTGTTTTTCTGTAATTTGATTACCACGTAAATTAAAAATTATTTTTCCTCTCATTGTTCCCAATCTAACTCCCAACATCACACATTCACGATAATTTTTGGGTAATGAACATCCTCTAAAAATATCAGAAGAAGAATCAAAAACATCAAAATGTTCAGACCTCCATTGAAAATTGGATTTGTTAAACACTTCAAGAATTAATGAAACAGTATCGTAGTCGAGTTGTTTATTCTTTAATTTTTCTTTAATGATATCATCATAGATTGTTTTCAATTCTCTACCCAGTTTTTTCTCAAATTTTTTGTGAGGTTTAGATTCTAAATTTTTACTCAATAAATTACGAATTAATTACTCCTATTTATCAAAACAATGCTCAATCAGGCAAAGAATTTAGAAGAAAGAAACAGCATATCATTAATGGAAATAGAACAATTTTTAGTTCCAATAGCAATAATTTTAGCAGTAGGAATTTTTGTAGGGTCTAGATTATGGATTTTGTTTAAAAAATAGACAGTTTAGAACGAGTTAAAAAAAGGGCAGAAGAAAGTCCAATTCCCAATATGCCTAATGCCAAAAATCCGAATTCTGGGATTACCTTGGTGCCAATAATTTTAATTTCAGAAGAATCAACAGTTAAAGGAATTATCAGTTTAGTGCCAGAAGAAGTCATCTCACTTTCAAAATCAGTCATTGAACCATCAACTAAGACAGTATTTGGGTTTTCAATTAATTTTTCAGGAAGAACAAGAGTAATTTGCTCATTTTCAGTAGTTCCAGATATTCTAAAAGTTAAGCTTTGATTATCAGGACTAACGTGAACTGCCTTTTGTAAATTGGTATCCAGAATATATTTTACTTCAAACCCCAACCCGTTTTCACTAAAACCAGAACCTACATTGTGAATTGATTGAACAGTGCCGGGATTCTTTACCACATGAACTATTCCACTCATCCAAGGATGAAGACTACAAAAATAGTAAAAATCACCTAGATCAGAAAATTTTCTTTGGTAAGAACTTCCTGCATCAATAAATCCACTATCAAAAAGACCATCAAGTTCTCCAGAAGAGGTAACTGAGGTAATGGTATGAAATGCCATGTCAGCATTTTTCCAAATAACTACATCATCAGGAAATACTGTAATTTCGCCGGTTGTGATACCAGTAGATTTCTCAGACCAAAAGAAAGGAGCACCAGGATCAGATGCACCAGAAGGCATTGTGATTTCAAAAGATTCAGCAAAAGCAGGTACGCCAATGCTAGAAATCAATGAAATAGATAATAGAATTAGAAACAAGAAAATCCTCATATCATAATTAAATAATATCCAGTATTTCAATTGATCAAGATCGACAAAACATACAAAAACTAGACAAACATTAGTTGAATGTGCAGACAAAGTTTATTTTTGTCACAGGTGGTGTGATGTCTGGCCTTGGTAAAGGCGTAACAACTTCCTCGATTGCAAAACTCTTACAATTAGCAGATCAAAAAGTATCGTGTATCAAAATAGATCCATATCTAAATTATGATGCAGGAACTATGAATCCAGTAGCACATGGAGAGGTCTTTGTCACAGAAGATGGAGGAGAGTGCGATATGGACATAGGGAATTATGAAAGATTTCTAAATCAAAACATACCTAAAAGTCACAACATTACAACTGCACAAGTATACTCATCAGTAATAGAGGCAGAAAGGAAAGGGGAATATTTAGGAGCATGTGTTCAAATCATACCGCATATCACAGATGAGATCAAGAATAGAATAACAAGTATTGCAGATGATGAAAAATTAGATTTTTTGATAGTTGAATGTGGAGGAACTGTAGGAGATATTGAATCACTTCCATTTTTAGAGGCATTAAGACAAATGAGAGTAGAAGAAGGACCACAAAGCGTAATTTTTGTGCATGTAACACTAGCCCCATCTCTAGATGTAGTTGGAGAACAAAAAACAAAGCCAACTCAACACAGCGTTCAAGAATTAAGAAGAATTGGTATTCAGCCGGATTTTTTGGCAGTTCGATGCACCTTACCATTAGAAGAGAAAACAAAAAAGAAAATTGCAATGTTTACAAATGTCACTACAAATGATGTGTTATCATGTCATGATGCAAAATCAATTTTCGAAGTTCCTCAGATGTTATATGATCAAGGAATAATGGATTCTATATTTACAAAGTTTGGAAAAGTAGGGATGGTTAACGCATCATCTAATTGGGATAAATGGAATGAAATTGCAAAAAGCATGATCAATCATGAAAGCAACAAAATCAAAATAGCAATGGTTGGAAAGTATGTGACATTAACAGACAGTTATGTAAGTGTCAATCATGCATTAAGACATGCAGGAGCAAGTATTGATAAATCAATAGATATAGATTGGATAGATTCTGAATCGATTACAGATTATAGTATACTGTCAAATTATGATGGAATTTTAGTTCCAGGAGGATTTGGAACTAGAGGTTCCGAGGGAATTATTCAAACTGCAAATTATGCCAGAGAGAAGAACATTCCATATCTGGGCATATGTTTTGGATTCCAACTTGCAGCAATTGCGTTTGGAAGAAATGTTTTGAATTTAGAAGATGCAAATTCAACAGAAATTAAAAGAGATGCAAAAAATCCAATTGTAGATTTACTTCCTGAACAAAAAAATATTTCAGATATGGGGGGATCATTAAGATTAGGAGCTAATGAAGTATTCATAAAAGAAAATACAAATGCTCAAAAAATATACAACACAACTACCATTAGCAAACGCCACAGGCATAGATATGAAATCAACAAGGAATACATTCCAGAATTTGAGAAAAATGGATTAATATTCTCGGCAGATAGCGATAAAGGAAAAAGAATGGAGATGTTAGAAATTCCTTCTCATAAATTTTATCTCGGAGTGCAATTTCACCCAGAATTTAACAGTAGACCAGGATTCCCAGAAGAAGCATTTTCAGCTTTTGTCAAGGCATCTTCTGAAAAAAATTGAATCGATGTTGAAATTTTTACAATATTTGGTGTAAAATATTATGCCTAAAAACAAGTATAGTGTTTTTAGAAATAGAAATAGTATGAAGATATGTTTGTAATACTAATTACAAACTTATGAATAATATATGCTATGATTTTCATACTTTATGAGATACATCATATTGTTATGCTTAGCGGCAATAACAATCATCACACCATTAGATATTTTTTCTGAAGAGGATGATCAATGGAATGAGTTAAGAAAATGGAAAAAAATTCCTGATGATAAAATCCCAGTTTTAATAGTAAGAGATGCAAAAGTTAGTCAAAATCAAGTAGACATAGTTGAAAATGCTATTAATTCAAAAGAAGTAAAAAATTCAAGAACGTTATTTTTAGGATGGAATGAAGGAATTAAGGAAATTTCAAAATCTTTTGGAGTAAAAGTTCCAACATTAGAAATTCAATACAAACTAGAAAGTGTAGAAGCAATAACAATACATCTTAAAGACAAATCAAGTTCAAACAACTATAATGGATATACAAATCTATTTTATGATAAAAATGGAAATATTCAAAGAGCAATGATAACAATCTACAACACAGATGAACTTAATAAAATTGAAGTAGAATCAATAATTAGACACGAGCTAGGTCATGCATTAGGACTAGGACACACCAATAAAGAAAATGATTTGATGCAGCCAAAAATCAATATCAATTATAATTTAATTTCATTCTTAGATTTGAAAACTCTTGCAAATATTTACTGATTTAGCAGAAGAATGTTATTTTCAATTAAAATTCACACTCACTACCAAGAATAAATTCCAAAAATGGGAATTTCTAAGATTATGTAAATAACATACACAGTCAGAAAAATAGAGTAATGGGGGATTGTAAGAGATGTGGTAGAGGATATGAGGTTGGGATTAAAGAATTTTGTTCAGAAGAATGTTTTAAAAAAGATCTCCAAGAAAGAATCAATGAAGCTACTGCAAAAGAAAAGTCACATACCAATAATCTTACCAAAGAAGATTAATAATTATTCAATTTTAGAAATTTCATAAATTTTTTGTCTTGCGTCCCGGATAGAAACTTTCTTTTTGACATAACCTTTTTTTAATAAATGACTTAACGCCAACCTAACAGTTCGATCAGGAAGTAATGTTTTATTTGCTAAATCTTTTTGAGTAAGAGCCCCTTCATATTCTAGTGTTTTTAATAATAGTTTAGAGCTAGGAGGCATGCTTAACAATTCCTCAGCCAAATGAACTTTTTTTGCCAGTGCAGAAATTGCAGTAGAATCTTTTTTCAAACGAATGATTTTAGCTGGAGGGAAAAACTGAGTACATTCAACAGTTTTGTTTACTTTGTATCTATCTAGTCCATCAAGAACTACTTCACAATGTAATCGTGCAGAAATATCATCAATTTCAATAGAGCTGTCATTTGAAACAATAATTGGTCTACGAGTAACGTCAAGAGAATTTACAGAAATAATTTCAAAAACTGCAGAATCCTGAAAAAGTACGGGTCCACCAGCTGACATAGAATATGCAGAAGAGCCAATAGGCGTTGAAACAATAATACCATCACTGTTATCGTGCCAAACTTCATCACCATTAACACGCAATGTATGTTCCATCAACATTGCACTTTTTGATGAAAAAACAGCTACATCATTTAGAACAGGGTAAACATTTTTTCCATCAATTTTAACACCCAATCTAGGAACTTCTTCAACAGTGTAGTTTTGTTTTTTTAGAACATTCACATATGTAGAAAATTCTTTAAGTTCAATTTGTGCCAAAAATCCACTAGCCTCACCCTCACTAATACCCAAAACAGGTAAAGTAGAATCAAAAGTCCTATGAAAATAATTTCGAACGCCCTTATCACCACCTAATACAATTATGCAATCAGCAGGCTTGTTCTTTGATTTTGTCAGAGTAAAAGATTTGATTCCAGATTCATCAAGGATTTTTTTGATGGTCTTTGAAGCAGATTCAGTTGTGCCGGAACCATAAATGCCTATTTGCATAGAAGAAACAATCAATTTGCCATAATAAAAGAATAATGTATTACAAATCTCTAAATTTTACTAGATTGTAAAAATACGAGGCATTAGTTTCAACGATTCCTTTTTTAGGGATTTTTTGTAGTCCAACATTATTAGATTCTAATGCAGCCTGAGCAGCACCTCCAGCAAAACAAAGTGCCCACAAAAAGTCTTTTTCTTTAAGCATAGTACATGTAAAAGTAGAACAAAAAATATCACCAACACCTGTTGTGTCATGAATTTGTTTATTGGGCAAAGTGATCGAATAGATTTTATCTTTTACCAATAACGAAACATCGGTTTTATTTGTGAATAACACATAATCAATTCCTTTCTTCTGTAATGCAATCATCATTTCATCATTAGTTCCATTGACAATTTGTTTTGATTCCTCAGGATTTACTTTGATTGCATTAACATGAGATAAATCCAGATTAGTTTTTTCTAAGAATACATTATTTTGTGGATCTTTTTGTCTTAAAAATCCCTGAGGATCAAGAAAAAGAAAATTAGAATCATTTTTGATTTTTTTAAAGACATCGTCAGACACCTCATGAAAAATAGGACTAACTAAATGCCCATCAGCATTATTTTTAAAATAATCAAGTTGATCACACTCATTTTCAAGTTTCAGAGTTCTATCTGAGCCATTAATATTGATTGCAAATTTTGTTGTATTTTTTTCAGATTCTGAATTGTGGAAGTTGATTTTATGTTCAGTTAAATATTGCTTTGGGAAATCAGGTCCAAATTTCGTATACAAATCAACATCAAATTTGAATTGTCTAGCAGTAATCCCACAATAACATGCAGCCCCACCAATTTGTTCATAATTATTTTCACCTATAGTAATTGTATCAATTGCACAATGAGAGAACACAGATAATTTCATTTTTTAAATTTGTTTTAGTATAGATTTAGTTATTTGCATTGATTTCAGACATGCAGTCATGACAGATTATCTCTCCTTTCACTATCTCTATTTCAACTCCAGATTTGAGACAAGTATGGCACAAACCACGCATGATATATCAATAGAATTTAACCGATCTAGAATTAAAACATAGAGGATTTTTTGTCATAATTTAGGCACAAAAATGCTTTTTTTGTAAGATTCTACAAGAATATAAGTAGGCAAATTAGTTCATGTGCATGCCACTTAAACGTGCAAGTCGAGGTCGTACAAAAGGAGGAAAAGGATCCTCAGGAGTTGTTCAATGTACAAACTGTGGTCAGACAGTCCCAAAAGACAAAGCAAAAAAAGTTACATCAAAATTAAATTTGGTGGAACATACTTTGGCAAAAGAACTTCGGGCACAAGGAGCATATATTGCATCACCAACAGTATTGAAACATTACTGTATATCATGTGCAATACACTTTAAGATTCTTAAAATTAGATCTGCCGATAATAGAAGAAAACGAGGAAAGCTTCGTTAAGATTAATCTTTAATATTTTTTCCAGTGAAAACCATTCTTTGAATTAAAGTTATTCCGGCAATTATAACCACAATAAGGACAGCATATTCCATAAAACCAATTATTCCAATTATTGCAATTACCAAAAGTCTTTCGGCTCTTTCACCAATTCCTATACCTTGAAGCTTTATGTTGATGATATCAGATTTTGCTCTAGCATAACTTACTAACAAAGACAAAGTGATTGCAAGTAATACAAGATAAGGTTGAGCATATCCACCAATCAAAATTCCCAAAAAGATAGCAACTTCAGAAATTTTATCAAACATAGAGTCAAGATATTCTCCTTTCTTGGAGGTCTTTCCTGTGATTCTTGCAACTTGTCCATCTACCATATCAAAAAAACCAGAAACCAGTAACAAAATACCTCCAATAATCAATCCAAATTCAACCCCCATTCCATAGACTATTGCAGATGCAAGTGCAAATCCCAATCCTACAAAAGTCCAAAAATTTGCTGACAAACCAGTAGATGCAAATCCTTTTCCAATTTTTTCCAATGTGGGACGAAGAGAGTCTCTCAGATTATTTAACACGAAATACACCCAAAATACCATCTAATAAAGTGAACAGAAGCAAAAACAAAGCAAACAGGGTAAAAAATCATTGAAAAACCAAAATTCTAGAATGAAAATTAGTGAAATGCAATAATATTTTTGAATCAATAATCATGAAAAGATTGCATGTTTGATTATTTTTTTATGTTGTATGTCAAATAATGATGAATTGATGAAAAACTAGGAATTTTGAGAAAGATTGATTGCTATGAGGGTTGAAATAATTTTAGCAGCTAAAGATGCAGTAGAACCATTATCATGATAAGGGTTTAATTCAACTATATCCACACCGGTGATTTTAGAATTATCAAAAGTATGAATCATGTCAAATAATTCTCTAGATGTAATTCCCACAGCTTCGGGATTGCCAACTCCAGGAGCAAATGCAGGATCTAAAACATCAAGATCAAAACTAGAATAAATAGAATCAAAACTTGAGATATGATCTTTTAAAAGTTCTGGACCCTTGCCTTCTCTAATTTGTTTATCAGTAATGGTTTTAATTTTATTTTCAGTAAGAAATTCTAACTCTTCTTTTACAAAAGCTCTAGCACCAACATGTAAAATATTTTCAGGGCCTCTCTCCTCTACAATCCTTCTCAAATATGATGCATGGCTTAACTTTATGTCTGCAAATTCGTCACGTAAATCATAATGTGCATCAAAGACAACATATCCTGTCTCTTTTGGAAAACTGGTGTATGTCCCATAGGTAATAGAATGCTCTCCACCCAAAATGAATAATTGTCTTTGTTTAGACACAAGCTCAGTTGTAATTTTTTTAACCATGTCAATCATTTCAGATGCAACAACTGTATGTCTGGTATTTCCTAAATCTTCAATATTCACAGTTTCTAAATCAACACCTAATTCAGGATGAAAAATCTCAATATTATTAAAAGAATCACGAATTGCGTCAGGACCAAATCTACACCCAGATTTGTAAGAATGTGTGGCATCAAAAGGAATTCCAAATATGGTGGCTACAGGATCAGAGTCATCCTCAGAAGAGGTGATGAGAGGATTATTGTTCATGTATAAATCCAGAAAACTCATTTTCTACACCATCAAGTTTGGTCTCTTGGAGAGATATTTTGGAAGATTCAAACCGCTGAAAGGTTTTCCTTTAGTTTGATTATTAAATTCTTCAATAAAGTTATCAAATGATAATTCTCTAACATCTCCAGTTTCTCTGTCACGAATGCTTAGATTTTGAGAATGGGCTTCTTTCTCACCGATAACCAGAATGTATCTTATCCATTCTTTTTCAGCTTCTCGAATTCTTTTCCCAATACTTTCATTTCTATCATCAACATCTACGCGTATATTGTTTGCAGAAATTTTATCACTTAATGTTTCAGCAAATTCATAAAATTCTTCTTTAAGAGGAATTATTCTAACTTGGGTAGGGGCCAGCCATAATGGGAATTGGGGTTTACGTCCTTCATAGGAATCTTTTGCTGCCTTTTCAAGTAAAGCATAGATAATTCTTTCAATTGCACCACTAGGAGAATTGTGTAATATGATAGGATTTTGTTTTGTATTATTTTCGTCAACAAAGTCAATCCCATATCGTTTTCCATTTTCAACATCAATCTGATCTGTGGATAATGCTGATGCTTTTCCAAGACCATCAACAAAATTAAATTCCCATTTTAAAACAAAATAAAAGAATTTTTCTTTCCACATTTCCACTAAAACAGGCCTCCCATGTTTTTTTACCAATTCTTCAATGGCAGATTTATTCTCATTGTAAAAATCTTCAGTAAATCTAATTGCCATATCATAGTCAGTTTCGTCAATACCAAGTTCACGAAGAACACTTTGTGAAAGATCAAAACGAATCTTTATCTCGTCTACTGCTTGTTCCATGTCCTTACAAAAGGCATGACAATCAGGCATGGTAAATGCTCTTAATCGTCTTAATCCAACTAATTCTCCAGATTGCTCACGTCTAAAGCTATATCGTGTAAGTTCATAGAGTTTGTAAGGTAAATTTTTGTAAGATAATTGATATTGATTTGCCATCAAAAATTGTCCAAAACAAGCAGCAAACCTCAAAAAGAGTTTTTTTCCCTCTGAATCAATATTGTATTGTCGAGCAGGAAATCGATTGAAGTAACTTACCATACTAGGATGTTCTGAATCATACATTATCGGAGTTTCAACTTCATATCCACCATACTCCTTAACCCTATCAGTCACATAACGTTCAATCAAAGATTTGATTAATCGTCCATTGGGATAAAATCTCATATTCCCAGAATCAGATGCAGGTTCATAATCAGAAATTCCCATTTTTTTCATTAATCCAACATGAGGCGGAGGTTGATCAACTTTACGAATTTTTGCAGATTCATATTTTGCCAAAACTTCTAATTTCTTGTGTTTGGAAAAATCAAAATCGCCAATGTTTGTCATAGTTCCATCAGGAGAAAGAATTTTCCAAAATGAACGAATTTTTGATTCACCTTTAAGAGCTTCAGATGTAATTTCCTCATCAGAATTAGAAATTTCAGAGTTTTTTGTAACAACTTTGGAACTTTCTGCAAGCGGATGTCCTTTTACTTGTATTTTGTAGGATTTTGTCCAACCAAAAGGAGAATGAGATACTTCAAGTTCAGATGCACCATCTTCCATTTCTTTTAACAATTCAATTGCAATTGAAGGTTTTGCAAGATTAGAGCTTAGATGAGCATATGGATAAAGTAATAATTTTTTGCAGCCAATTTTTTCCATAGAGGATTTTATTTGAGATATGGCATTTTGTGCAACAGATTTATCATCACCATCTTCTATTGCAACAAAAACAACTACAAGTTCTTCTAATCTTTGAGTTTGAGGGTTTTCAATATCTTCGGCGGATTTTATCTCTTTTTTTGTAGGAGTATATTCAATATGATCACAATGCAGTTGTAATATACGCATGTTTAGGGATTCAAAATGGGCATAAATATACGATTCTCAAAATAAAGAACAAAATATGATGAAATTGGAATATTGAGAAAAAATACGGGTGGAATTTACTAATAATGAAATTTAAGCAATCATACATAGAAATCACATATGAAGGCAAAGAAAAATGAGAAAAGATACCAAGAATTAATCAAAGAAAAAAAAGAGTTAGAAAAAAACAGACCACATGGAATAAATGAAATGAGAAGATGGAAACACAGCATGGGTAAAGTTTTGCAAGAATTAGAATTGTACAATTAAGTCACATAGCGTTTTAAATTAAGTTCAAATGTGTGAAATAAAAATATGAACTATGAATCCATCAGATGTTTTTCGAAAGAGAAATCTTACAAAAGTAAATTTCGAGTATGAAGAATTGATTGGAAAAGATTTTTCTGATTCAAATATGAATGGAGTAAATCTCAAAAATAGAGACATCCATAATGCTGATTTAAGCTGTACTGATCTTACTGATGCTGATTTAAGTGGGTCAATATTGTTTTATGTAAAATTACGAGGGGCAGACATGCGAGGAGCAGATTTGTCAAATGCAAAGATATGGGATGCTGAATTGTATGGAGCAGATTTAAGAAGTACAGACATGCGAGGAGCAGATTTGTTTTATGCAGATATGCGAAATACAGATTTGAATAAAGCAAATCTCAGCGGAGTAAATCTTAGACATGCAAACTTTGATGGAGCAATTTTAATTGATGTAGATTTTTCTGATGCAAAATATGATTCAAGTACAATAAATACAATGTCAGAAAAAGGAAAAATCATATTAAAAAAACAAGGACAACCTTGGTAAAATATATTAAAAAAATAAAAAGGAATTATTCCTCTATGTTGGAATCAGCAACGAAATCATCAGTAGAGAAGATAGGATCAACTTTGATCAAACCATTTTGAAACAATGGGATTCTCAAGCCATTTTCCATATTCTGAACTTTGGCAGTAGAAAAATCCAATACAAAGAATCCAGGAGAATCAGCCACTGGTGCATAATGTCCTCTTAGAATAATTCTAAAAGTATCACCGCCATCCAATGTTCCTGTTCCATGTAGTCTAAGTTTTCCATTTACTGCTTTTCCTTTAAGTTCTAATGGGATATCCATCCTATCACCCACAGAAATTTCTGCAGATGATTTTACTTTCCAGACTCCATTATTTTGATGAATTGCATTTCCTTCTGTAATTACTATTTTAGAAGGGAATGCCTGATCACCAAAAATGGCCCATCCATCAGTCTCACCACTAAAAATTACTTGAGCTTGACTGTCTGGAGATACTGTTGATACATCAGATAATGCATCAATAGTTGCTGATGAAACACTAGTTGGGAATAAATCATTTACATCTTCTGCAAATACATTAGTTGTTCCAAGGGAACCAAAAACAAGCACTGTTAGCACAGGGAGTACAAACAACAATGACTGTTTTTTACTAGATTGTTTCATAGAGAAGAAAAAACAAAAAATCTACTTAAGGAACAAGCAGCAATCATCAGTAATAATACTCTGTGTCAAAAAAAGAAATTACGGTAATTACAATTAAGATTAGAAAAATCACCCAACTCTTAAAAAAGGTCAGATTTTTTCTCGCAGCACAATAATTGAACGTAAAATCAGCCCAGAAATACCTAGATTTGAAATTAGAAATTCAGATGCTCGCTTGAGAGGATACAAACCACGAAAGCCTTCATCATAAATCATTTCAATTGAACCATGATTGGTTTTAACAAATGAAGTGATTAATGAAAAGTCACCCAATTTTTCATCGTGTCTTTCAAGATATAGACGCAATTCAACATGAGTGATAACAAATTCATCTTGAATGAAATTTCCAGAAGACATTAAAACTTCTACATCATCTGGAGATTTATTGACTCTTGCAGGATCGTGTAAATCAATTATATCCATTCTGTTTTGATTAACATCATTCCTAAATAAGTAATAAATGAAAAAATCAAGTATTTCAAATCAAATCTTTGCGATAGTATTATTTACTGAAAAATTATTTTTGATATATGGATCCTCACAAGTTTCACGGTAAAGATATCCCACACATAAAATTAGATCCAAAAATGACCATCGAGGATTTAGTAGAAGTTTTTGCAAGTTCAGGATACAATGGAAGACAGTTAGGAGATGCAGCAAAACTCTATGCACAAATGATTCAAGAAAATGCAACAATTTGCCTGACAGTTTCTGGAGCTATGACCCCCGTAGGATTTGGAGGAATAATCAAAACACTGATTGAAAGAGGTTTTGTGGATTGGATTGTAACAACCGGAGCTAATGTATATCATGAGGATCATTTTGCATGGGGACTACCAGTAAAACAAGGAAGTTTTGATGTTGATGATATGAAGCTATATGAAAATGAAATTGTCAGAATTAGAGATGTCTACATAAAATTTCATGAAACATTGGAAGCGCAAGATGAATTAGTCCAAAAGATGTACGGAGAAGACTTTCCAGATAAGCCGTTCACCACGGCAGAATTTTGTAATTTGATGGGCAAACTCAGTAAGGAAAAATCAAAACATCCTGAAAAAAGTTTCATCACTACAGCTTATGATTACGATGTCCCAGTGTACATTTCAACAATGAAAGATTCATCATTAGCATTGAATCTAGCAGTTCATAGATTACAAGATAAAGAATACAATTTAGATTTTGTAAGAGAGATAATTGAGCAAGCTGCAATTTTGTATGATTCAAAAAAATCAGGAATTTTAGAATTAGGTGGAGGAGTGCCAAAAAACACAGCTCAACAAACCGGACCTCTTTTAGATCAAATTCTAAAAAGAGATGACGGAGGACAAGATTACATCATCCAGATAACAGATGCCAGACCAGATACAGGAGGATTATCAGGAGCTACTTTACAAGAGGGGAAAAGTTGGGGAAAAGTTCAAGATGCACATAATGGCATGGTGACAGTATATGCAGATGCGACTATTGCATTTCCAATACTTGCACTATACGTGCTAAGTAATCAAAAATCCAGAAAACCAAAAAGATTGTACAAGCAACTTGATAAACTATACAAAAAATTAAGTGATGATTATTTTAAACATCCAGATAATAAATTAAAAAAATCAAAAAAGAAAAACTAAAATTTGTTAAATCGTGCTCGTTCTAGGTCACGATCATCCTTTGATTCTTTTTTGTATTCTTTGTAATGTTCTTTGCATAGAACTGTTTTTTTGCCAGTAGAGTTTACGCGTAGCCCTGCATTCTCCACTTTACTAGTATTTAGAGAACGGGCACCATCTTGATCACACCCTTCAAAATTACATTTTGCACCTTTAGACACTATTCCCATAAAAGACAATAATCAAGATGTTATTTATACTTGAAAATAATTTCCCATATTTTTTACAAAAATAAAAAGAAAAGAAAGGTTATGGTTCATCGTTTATAAGAGGAATATTTTTTTCTTGTGTCATGGGTGGAGCAAAAAAACCAACTGCTGCAAACAAAGACAAATCAGCAGGAGTCAAAGATACAAAGAAAAAGAAAGACAAAGGAGAAGGCGGACCAAAGAAAGCCGAGATCACTGTTAAAGTAGATGAAACCCAAGCTTTGAAAATAATTCAAAATTCCAAAGTTGTTACCGTTCAAGATCTTGCAAGACAAACAGGAGTCAAAATATCTGCTGCAAATGCATTTCTAAGAGAATCAGCAAACAAGGGAATTGTAAAAAGAGTTGGCGGATATTCAGGCCATCATTTGTATCAAGCAGTGTCTTCATAGATACACAATACATCACCAGATTTAACATCCTTTAGTAAATCCACATTTCCATTCAATTTTCCAATAGGAGTCATAGCTTTTGCAAATACAGCATCATTTAGAAAAAAACAAACGCTGCCAGTAGAAGGTAGAAATGCCACATCTCCTTTTTTGAATTCGGTTTTAGATCTTTCAATCCCACTATCCACATTGGTTTCAAAATACAAAATACTCTTGCCTAGCAAATGAGCATGTCCCTCCAAAGGTAAAGATCTCATTATGATTCCAACAGTTCTGGGGGACAAATGTCGTTTTAAATC
Source organism: Nitrosopumilus sp. (assembly GCF_025699255.1). NCBI lineage: Archaea > Thermoproteati > Nitrososphaerota > Nitrososphaeria > Nitrosopumilales > Nitrosopumilaceae > Nitrosopumilus > Candidatus Nitrosopumilus sp. Next base: position 171,436 of record NZ_JAILWA010000001.1, read on the forward strand.
ACATGAAATTTTTGCCTTACCTCGAATTTCCAAAACTAGTTGTTTTCTAGAGACTGACGATGTACTCAATTCGTACTTTAAAATGATTAGATTATATAACGTTTTAAGAAAATTTTCTTACTTGTCTGATGCCCAAGAACCTGAATTAATTGAAGCTCCACAACCAGAAGAAGTAGAGTCAGAAGTTGAAGAGAATGCAGGATTAAACAAAGCATTAGATACATATCGAAAATTAATTGACAGAAAAGATCTTGTTGAACCATTAACTGAAAAAGAACAAGAAAACCTTGAAAAAAGAATTAAGGAAATCGAAGAAAGAGAAGTTGTTGAAAAAATTGAAGAGCATGAACCTGTAGAAATACCATGTGAAAAAAATAAAATTACGATTGGACCACCTACATTAACAAGATTTGAAAAAGCAAGAATTATGGGTGCAAGAGCTTTACAATTATCATTAGGAGCACCACCATTCATACCAATTCCTAAAACAGCAAGAATATCATTAGATATTTCCATGGAAGAATTAGAAGAAAGAGTAATTCCAATTACGATTAGAAGAGTATTGCCAAATGGAGATTACCAAAACATCCCAATTGATTATTTTGAAAAATGAATCAATGGTCGATAAAACTTAAAAGAACATAAAATTTCTAAATATTGAATAATGCTCATGGAAGAGACAACTGAACTGCGTGGTCAAGAGCAGACCCAAAAGTCTGAAGAAACCACATTACAAATTGGAAATTATCCTGTAATGCAGTCAGCTCTAGATGTTTTAGAAGCATTAGGCAAAAAAAATAAAATAATTTTAAAATCAAAAGGTAATTCAATACCAAACGCAGTGGCAGTAGCAAACATCATTACTGAAAAAATGTTAAAAGATAAGTCCAAAGTTGAAAAAATTATTTTGGACACAGTTGCAGCTGCAGGAATAGGAAATATGACATCAACAATCGAGATTATATTAACAAAGAATTAGTAAACGCTGCCAGGTCCTTTTAGCAACATATTTTCACATTCTTTACACACTTGCTCATCAATATCAGATTCTAAATTATGATGAATTTCACAAATAAGCAAACTGGATTTAATGTAATTACATAATCCAATAAATTTTGACAGACTTGATGGAGTATATGCCAAATCAGAAGAAAGATTATCACTTAGCTCATCAATCATTGTTGCAACTTGTTTTTCTGCTAAAAGTTTAGCAATTAAAGAAGGATCACCCCTTGTTCCACGGATATAATTGCTAATGGCAGCTTGAGTTACTCCAAGCATTTTTGAAATCTCATCTTCCCGTATATTATGATCTTCTGCAAGTTTTTTAGCAAGAATAGCACGTAAAGCTGGGATTAAAGTTTTAGATTCTATCTCAGCAGGAAGTAGCATATCCCTCAAGAATTTGATAAAGAATTTAAAGTTTGCAATGTAGTGTTTTCAATTCTAGTCCCATTAGGCATATCTATTTTAATTTCAAGAATACATCGAGAAGGGTGGAAGAAATTTATGAAAAACTTTACAGTGATATAGATGAATCATGTAAAGAATGTAAATCAAATCTAATATCATTGTCAGGAGGACTGGACAGTTCCATTATTGCATATTTATTAAAAGAACGAAAACCTAAAGCAATATCTGTAATAGCAGAAGATTTTGTATCTACGGATTTGACATATTGCCAAATGATTTCAAAAGAATTACAATTACCTCTAACAATATACAATGTCAAAACAGAAGAAATTCTTGAAGCAATAGAACAAACAATAAAAATTTTAAAAAATTTTAACGATATTGAGATTCGAAATAACTTAGTCATGTATCTTGCAATAAAATGGGCAAAAGACAAAGGGGAAAAATCAATCATTACAGGAGACGGTGCAGATGAATTGTTTGCCGGATATAGCTTTCTCAAAAGCAAATCAGAAGAGGAATTAGAAAAAGAAATTAAACGAATTTGCTCAGTCATGCATTTTCCCACACAGAAAATAGGTAAAGCATTAGGGATTACTGTAGAATCCCCATTTCTTAATGAAAAAGTGAAAAGAAATGCAGAAAGTATTCCAGTCAATCTAAAAATAAAAGAAGAGAATGGGAAACGCCATGGAAAATGGATTTTACGGAAAATTTTTGAGAAAAAAATTCCGTACCAAATAGCATGGAGAGAAAAATCACCAATGCAAGACGGATCAGGAACCGCAGGGCTTACCAACCTATTTGATTCAATCATAGGTGAAGAGAAATTTGTTGAAAAGAAATTAACAGTTGAAAAAAATGATGGGGTGGTGATAAGAAGTAGAGAATCAATGCATTATTATGAAATTTATAAAAAACTATTTGGATCTCCTGTAGAATCTAAATCTGAAGAATCATGTCCATATTGTAAACATCATGTGGGAAAATCAAAATTTTGTAGAATGTGTGGAGCATTCCCAATCTAAACATTATTTTTGTATTTTCTAGGTTTTTTGATAAAAATTCTTCTGCAGCCATTACAGCAAAAATAAAAATTTTTTCCGCTATATTCATGAAGCAATGCTAAATCTTCATCAAGTTCAATTCCACATACAGGATCTACTGGCACAAATTTTCCACTAAAGGATTCAATTTATAGTTTCAGCTAAAGAAATTCAAATTAAGAAACTAGAAGAATTTTTCGTAGTTTTTTTGTCATAATTTCAGTCAAGATTGAAAGTTGTTCAACTTTCATGTCAAGTGATGAATCTCTTAAAGATACAATAGATTCGATTTCTTCAGAGCATGCAAAAAAGTCTTGTTTTCCAAAACATTGTTCACATACAACCCATTCACTTACATTTCCACGGGTAGTTTTGTATTTTATTTTATACAACGGATTATGATTATTATTACAAGAATTCATACTGTTAATTCCTGAAGTTGTAATTTGATCCTGTTGGTTACATCAGAAGTTAATTTTAACACATATTCAATATCAAGAAGAGATAAATCTTCACGGCCTTGATCAAATGTATTTTGTACAATAATTTTAATTTCCTTAGTTAATTCAGACATTGCTAAAATATCAGAATCAATTTTTTCTTGAGAAACCATGAAACAAAAACAAAATCAGGATTAATTAAGAAGATCATAAAGTCCCAAAAATGGAAATTCAAAAAATCAAGAATTTATGATGGCAATAATTTTTTTAGGCAGAGAGCCATAGTCAGAATCAGGTTCAGCTACAACATACAAAATATCATCATTTATGATTACGCTAATAGCAAGTGCTCGTTCTCGAGAGGCCATTGCAAAATTAACCGGTCCAAGCTGTTTATCGAATTCTTTTCTCATTTTTACACGCAAAGCTAATTCCATGAAAATCATTTCATCATCTTTTTCACTTTCCAAAGGTTCTACATTTTCTTTCATTCCACCAGCAACTAAACGACCACGTTCGTTAATCACTCCAGCAAACCGGATTTTAGGATCAATGGTCAGAATCAAATCACAAATTTTGGAATAGTCATAAATTTTTGCAGACAAATTACTATGTCACTCTAAATACCACTCATTTATTATCTTTATACAAAAATTTGAGGCTGATAATTAATCAAACTAAGATGTTAATTTTTTGACCAATAAAAGAAATTCATCTTCAGTCATAGGAGGAATTTTCATTATTTCAAGATTCTCTGAAACATGTTCTATAGATTTTTGACCAACTAAAGGAGCTAAAACTCCAGGAGTTGAACGAATGAATTGCAAAGCACGCAATGATGGTTTTAGTTCATTAAACTCAGGCATTACACCGGGAGACAGCAATCGTCCCTGCATGAAAGGAACACTAGTAAATACACCAACTCCCAATTGTACTGCAGATTCCAAAATAGACACATGTTTTTCTCCCAATACTTGATTTTTTGCAAGTAAAGCTTGATCAAAATTCATGTTGTAAGGTAATTGGATAAATCTAAAGCCATGATTTTCATCTCCAACTTCTTTTGCCATGTTAACTGTTTCTTCCAATGAGAGATACTGAGGGTTATCAGGAGAGACTCTAAAGCATTCCCAAGTAGCCATGCCATAAAATTTTATTTTTCCATCTTTGCGTTTTTGCTCATATAATTTAAAAACAGATTTTAAATTTTCTAAAAATTTTTCTTTAGATGTATCTTTAATTTGGCCTTCAACAGCATTATGAAGATACATCAAATCGATGCATTCAACATTCAAATTTTGTAAACTCCGGTCTAATTGATCAGAGAGATATGGGACGGTCATACAATGATACCCAGATGAAACATCGCCCTCGTTAATTACACCTTTTTGGGAATATTCTTCTTTTACATATTCCCAAAAACCAAGTTTTACATCAGCATCATTTGTAACATAGCCATTTTTGGAGCACAAAAATATCTGATCACGAGAGATCTTTCCTTCTTGTGTTAATTCATAGATAGCTTTACCTACTGAGCGTTCAGCTTTTTGGGATCGGTAGTTTATTGCAGTATCGATTACATTAATTCCAGATAGAATAGACTGTTTAACTGCATTAGTGACCAATTCATCTGTATGAGCATCAGGATCACCAAGATATGTTCCAATACCAACATTTGATAGAGTTAACTCTTCAAATAACTTGAAATTGTCTTGATTAGTGTCTGAATTTTTAGCAAATTTTTGAGTTCCATCGGAACTTGCACTGCCTGAAATCACAAATAAGTACAATCAACTACTAAATTTATGTCTAAAGCACTATAGTCCTAGGATAAACCCAATTACAAAAAGAGCACCAGTAATTCTTCCAAACATCAAAGTTGAAGACATGTAGGGAATTAATTCATCTACAGAATCATAATTTTTCTTTAGCCCAATGGCAGATTTTATCATCAAAGGAACTGCAAATAAGGTGATAAGCGAAAAAATAGGAAATAGGTGTGTAAAAACACCAATTAGTATTGTCAAATAAGAAAGAATAGGAAAAACCCAAAAGAATTTTGCCGCTCTTTTTTTACCTAATGCAATAACCAGGGTTTTTCTTCCTTTTGATTTATCTGCATCATGATCTGGAAAAGAAGCAATGAAAAGAACCAAAGAAGATAAAGAACCTACAACTATACCTGCAAGTATAGATTCTAAAGTAATTTCCCCAGATTGAATAAAATAAGTTCCAATAACAATCATAGAACCCTTTACAGCTACAAAGAATTCGCCTAAGCCAGAATCAACAATTTTTGTAGAATAAAAGTAGATAGACAAAATTGCAAATCCCAAAATGATTGCAATTGTAATCCCATCAGTAATTACAAAGTAACTTCCAATTATAGCTCCAATTATTAAAAACGCAATACCCGCACGATATACAGAAGAAGGTTGAAGTAATCCCTCAGGTAAAACACCAGTTCCACCACTCATCTTTGTTCGTTTAGTTTTAGTGTCAATTCCTCTTTTGAAATCCCAAAAATCATTGAGCAAATCAACACTTGCATGAAGAGCCATAACACCCCCAAAAGTTAATGCAGCTTCAAAAACTTCTAATGATTGATTTTGCCACCAATTTAATGACAATCCAACTGAGACTGCAATCACAGACGCAAGAAGAAATCTTATTCGAATGACCCTAAACCATACAGAAAGCATCAAACAAATTGTTTATCTCTCAATATAATATTCATGACTTTGGAATAAGGTAAAAATTATACAAAAATAGATAAAAACAGAACATATGAACATAGGTAAAATCTCAAAAAATGAGAAAACTATCAAATTTGAAGCAGAAATTCACTGCGTACAGTGTGGGAAAAAAGTTCCAGGAGGATTAAAAACAAGTGAAAAATACTACCACACAAAAGAATTTAAAATTGAACTAGATAATTTTTTAAAAAAATATCTTTGTGGAATTTGTAGAGATAAAAAAAGAAGAGATTAAGACGAATCATCATCGTGTTTGTCGTCATTATCGTGTTTGTCGTCACTATCGTGTTTGTCGTCACTATCGTGTTTGTCGTCACTATCGTGTTTGTCGTCAGAATAGTTTTGATCTGGTCCAATGAACGAATAAGTAACATCAATTATACCAGTCTCAATAAACCCACATTCAATTAACACTCCATTGATACCATTAAAATTTGCCAAAGTGATTATAAAACACTCAGGGAATTCAAAAATATCATCCACATCTGAAGGAAAATTATTTTGTTCGTGTACATTTACCTGAATAAGTGTCCTAGTATTTTGTAACTCAGGGTCTGCAATGAATACTTCATTTTCCATATTCAATGGATCTATCAGGATGCAAGGAGGTGCAATGTTGTCACAACTATCATGTAATTCAGGTTTATCAAATTCAAAAGAGAGAGAATTTACATAAATTCTGGAATCAGGATCAGTTTTGGACATGAAATTGTTGTTTGCAGAATAGTTTTTTTGGGATTTGTCACGACTGTGTTCTTCATAGTCATTGTATTTTTTTTGTTCTTTGTCATCATAGTCTTTGTATTTTGAATATTTGTCATCTGCAAAAACAGTAGAGCCAATAGTGATTGAGCCAATCAGTAATGCAGACATTACAAACATTACAAATAGTGATTTTGTCATTAATTGTATGTATTAGAAAAATCATATATTCTTATGATGTGTTCATATGAACAAACGATATGTTATGAACATATTATAATTCTTCTTCTTCCCATTCTTCTTCTAAATCAGTTTTAGATTTTCGTAGGAACAAAAATACAATAACTCCAACCATCAAAATACCGCCTATTACAATGTAAATTATCCATTCAGGCAATTCTAAATCAATAGAATCGAAAACTCTTTCCGGTGCATCAACATTTACAGTGAATGAATCTTTTCCTTCTGCATAACCTTCAGCAGTAGCAATAATCTCAAATGAAATGTTAGGGCCTTCAAATGCAGTCAAACTAACAATAGCACTGCCATCAGAGCTTGTCCTAACAACTTCAGGAGTAATAATAGCATCATCTCCAGTAATTATTTTTAATGAGGCACCAGGAACAGATCCTGCATTTTCATCATCTACAAATAATCTGAATTCGGTAGGTTCATCTACTTTAATTTCGCTAGCTAAACCACCTGTAAAAATTTGCAATTGAGTTTGTGATGAAGCAGTGGTAATCAGTGTTGATGTGCCATTAACACCTTTAGCACTGGCAGAAATTATAGAGTTCCCTACACTTCCAGTAGTTTTAATAGGAAATGTAGCATATGATGTACCAGTAGGTATTATCGCATCATCAATTATTTGTACTACAGCATCAACAGAAGAGGTAATTTTTGATTTTACAGGTAATTTTGGAATCACAGGGTTTCCTTGTAAGTCAACTAATTGGACCATTCCAAGATTGTGAGTGTGTTCAGAATTGATTTTTGAGAGAGGTAAGAAAACTTGTATTTTGGAAGAAGGTTGAGTTACAAAAGTTTTAGACCCTTCTAAATCAAAATTTGTTTTTTCACCTATAGGTTCAACAGTTAACGTGACACGTGTTTCCTCTACAGCCACATCAAATGTATCACTACGTAATTTAGTAAAAGTAAAGGTGGTTCCTTTTTCAATTTCCACTAAACCATTTGTAGGAGTGATCAAATATTTTTCAGTTTCTTTCATTACTTTTGGTCGCTCTTTTCCATCAAGTGCAATTAAAAATACATCAAAAAATCCATCACGATCAAAAATTATACTATCTTCTCCAATGGGAGAAAATATTCTAACTTCTTTTTGTTCCAATGTGTTTACAACATTAGTTGTAAATGAGCCAGTGCCAACACCATTTACAGAAGCAGAAATAGTTACAGGGCCTGTTTTTTGTCCTGTGGAAATTTCAGTAGTACCAAAAGAATAAGAGCTTGTTATTTTACCACCATCTTCAATTTTTGCTAAATCATCATCACTTGAAATTACAGTAATTTGTTGAACATAACCATCACTGTATTGATTTTCTGCTGCTTGGACAGGATATAGTCCTTCATCATCCATACAATCTACAGAAAACAGAATTCGTTCTTCAAAATCTAAATTAGAATTGTGTTCTACATCATCATCAGAACCCCCACTTTCATCATTTTGTTCAGCACATTCAGGATGAATTGTGATAGGAGTTCCATCAGGACGAATACCATCATCATCTTCATCATCTTCAATTATAGATAATTGATATGTAAAGAATGCAGAAGAATTGCTAGGAATATTCTCTAATCCATATACACCAACAGTATGATCATAATTTTTTATATCAAAACCATAATCAAATACTTGGTTCATAGATCTTTTTATATTGTTGATTCCCTCTATAGAAGTCCCTACAGTTCGAAAAGTGTCAGTAGCAGTTCCGTATCCAGGAGATGTCACACCTATCAAAATATCATTTTCAAGTAAATTTTGCAAACTAAACTTTTCTTGGAGTAGATATCCAAATTGTCCTTTTTTAATAACGGGTTTTTCAGAAATTCCAAAATCTTTCAATTTCTCACCTATAGGATATTGCTCACTAGAAAAAAATTCCAACGGAATATTATCAGGAGTTTTTGTTGGATTTCCTTCTGAATCAACAACAGTTACAAAGATATTCAATTTTCTATCAATCTCTGCAGGAATTAATTTTGGAAATACTGAAATTTTAATGGCAGTAGGCAAAGTAGAAGAAATTTTTACACTTTTTGCAACATCAAGTCCAGTTTCTTCATGTATTGCACGTAAGAAGGTATTTCCTATTTTTTCATGTGTAGATAATACACCCCAAGCATAATAATCGCCTTTTTTAATTTTCAATGTTTCAGAATTTGGAGTGGCCAAAGATTCATGATCTAATAAAATATCAATATCATCAGGAGCCCTAACCAATACTCCATCAGGAGTGGTCAAATATACTGAAAAAGGCATCTCAGAATTTACGTGCATTTCAGATGTAGGCAGATTTAATTCCAAAACCAAATCATCAGGTAGGTAACTTTCATCAGTACCTACTTGGATTTTTTGAAAGGTTGTTTTTCCATTCAAACTTGCGGTAATAGTTGTTTTACCGGATGTTTCACCAGTAATTACAGGGAATGTCACATATTCTTCATTGGCTTTGAGAATTGCTTTTTTAGGAACTGATGCAATGGTGGGATCATCAGAATTTAGACTCACAGGAACATCATAAGATGAGGTGATTGGAACACCATGTTTACTTAGAACATATAGATATCCAACAGGATGTTCTGCAACTCCACTTTCCAAATGATCTGGTGAAATTGCTAGTTTAATAGAATAATCAGATAAAGCTTCTAAATTTTGAGCAGATGCAGAATGGATATTCATTCCAAACAGTAAGATTAGTGCAAGAAAGAACATAGTTGGTTTTTTTGTTTTCATCTTTTTCTCCATTTTTCATTTTACTCCGTTTTTTTTCATAAAAATGAAAAAAGGGTGGAGTTATCCACTTTGTTGTCCAGCTACGACAGTTCCAACAAACACAGCACCGTTAGCTGTAGTTAGTTTGATCTGTGCATCTCTACCAAATGAAACATCTTGTTCCAATTCAAGTAGAAGTGTAGCTTGTTGACCTGGTTGTATTACGGCAGTTGGGTTTTGTGAAACATCTGCAATGTCTAGTGCGACACCTCTTTCAATGATTGTGAAGGAGTTTGGAAGCAGAACTACATCTGCATCAAATGTTTCTAGTGTTCCTTGGGTTGCATATGTATATACACTACCAGCAAATCGTACCTCAGTTAATGCGGCTTGTGATACACCTTGGTTAGTCACATAGATTGCAACTCTTTCACCGGTCAATAGACCATCATTTGCTCCACCAGATAGTACTGTTGGAATTGCTTGTTGATCAATTAAACCACCATCGTGTAATTGTAGGTTAGTCACATCAGTTGCGTCATATCCATTAATTTGGAGCGACTCAATTGTTGGGGCACCACTAATTTGTGCGGAACTAAAGAATCCTTGTGAAAACACAAAGACAATACTTCCACCAACGACTGCGATTGCTACCAGAAGAAGTGTTGCGATAACGGGAGCAACTGCTCTTCTTGAAGTCAATTTGTTTTGTTTTGACTGTAGTTTTGTCATTTCTGAATTTCTTAAAACTAGAAAAGATGTTAAAGGAATTTGTGTTCAAAATGGACTACTTTTGAACCATTTGTATTTCTGTTTATTTATTTGAACAAAAATTAAGAACCATCAACTTGTAAAACAACTTCAGACAAGGGTCCGATTGAAAAATCATTGTCAGTTTGTCCTTGTGCCAATACATACATCACATACATTTGATCAGAGGTTACATTAGGGGCTCTTGCACTAAATTGTATAGTATCAGCTACATTTGAGGCAGTACCCAAATCAGCAGATGTAGTTCCAACAATTTGAGTAGAGCCATCACCAAATGTTGTTATCGTAGTAGATGAAAATCCAGAAGTTCCTCCAAGTACAGACACATTTGACCACTCTCTTGGAACATTAATTATTAATTTTGCTCCAGATTTGATGAAAGTATTATCATCAGTGTCCAAATCAGCAAATACAAGATTAAAAGTTTCAACGTTGTTAGGAGTTATTCCTACTCTTGTAGATTGCATATCAGCATTACTTCTAGAATTTACTACATCGGAAAGATAGACATTTCCTACAGTTTCAGAACCATCATACATAGTACTTTGATAACCAGATTTACCAAATGAACCAACGTTTGTAAATACAGAAGCTTGTACAACTATAGATTCCAAAATATTTTGTCCAGCAATGGTACCAGGCAAAATTTTAACTAAAAAAGACTGTGTTGAATTCGCAGGAATGGTTACGGGATTAGCAAAATTTTGCCACATGATAATGTTTTCTGAAGGACAATCCCAATAATTCGTACCAGCAGGGAAAATATTCTCAGCTAAACAAGAAGCAGCAAAAAGTTTATCATTATTATTTGCTCCAGGAGAAAATGCAGTTATAGATAATTTACTTACTTCCATTGGAGCATTAACAGGGTTTGCAATATTTACTCCCCATAATGCTTTTTGACCAGAGTCACCTTGAGGAGAAGGAATTGTTAAGAATAATTTTGGACGTGCAAGTAATTCTTCATTAATAATATCAGGATCTTCGTTTCCTCCCCCATCAGTAGGCAATCTCAAGATACTTACATCAGAAACAACATTGCTTGATACATCATCAGGAATTACATCATCACCTCGTGCAACTGCTGAGAAAGTCAATAAATCAGAGCTATCACCAGTTACTTGATAATCCCAAGTAAACATTACAGATGCACCACTGTCTAAATCAACACTTGATGGAGTGTGAGAAGAAGATGCAACGATAGAACCACTTCCTGTTCCAACAAAAGATAAAGGATCCGGCTCCACGTTTTGGATTAAAGAGTTACCAGTATTGGTAACTACCATAGCTATTGTTACATTTTGTCCAATAATCACATCAGGAGGATCAGTGACCAATTCAGCTCTAAGACCAGATGAACTAGGTCCTGTTCCAACAGTTAATTCTGAAACTTTGATTGTTCCAAAGGAAGAGACTATTTTGATATCATAAGTATCAGGAGTCATTTGTAGTATCTGATTTTCAACTACATTTTGAGTGAAACCAGATGGAACAAATGCATCATCATAATTTATTTCATATCGAGTTGCAGGTTGGGTAGGTAGTGTTTTGTTTGTAATCCAAATACTTGAAATTTCAACAGGATTTTGACCAAAATTATTTACACTAACATTAAGAAAATTGTTTGCGTCAGTAGAAAGTACTAAACCAAACTGCTCTTGTTGTTTTTTAATTTCAATATCAGACACTATTCGCTGAGTGGTCACAATATCAGTTTGAGCATCAAGTGCTAAACTTAGTACTGAAAATCCGGCAATCATTAAAACTGTAAAAAACAAGGCCCCCACTACAGAAGACAATCCACGCCTATTTCGGAATGAATTTGACGATTTTTTCTTCATTACCTAGCATCACCGCTTTCTATCAGAAATTCAACAGGATGGCTGCTACCCGTGTTAAGCAAGATAGGAATACCTTTGTTTAATTGGATGTCAGGATTTGCCGAATCAAGTTTCACCAGAACGTTAACTATTTGACCATTTTGAATCTCTATGTTATCATTATGAAGATTAGGATTATTGCCAGTTTTCAAAATTGAATACATTCCATCTGCAGGAAATTCACCTCCAGGCAAATCCAATATAGAACCAGAAGTAGACGGATCCCAAGAATACTTTTCCCCACTAACAAATACATCTTTTAAGAAAATTGAATCAATGCCATTATTTTGAACTTGAATTACAATAAATTCAGTTCCACCCAATGCAGGAATAGTATCAGGATTTCCTGCACATGACGCTCTACACAAAAAAGAATTTGTCAGATTGTCAACTTCAGACAGGGTTAGTAAATCAAGAGAATCTCGAGTATCGTATGCTAAAAGTAACAAATTAAGAGATGAAGATTCTAATGTAGACACTGTTCCAAGATTTCCAGAAACAAAAGCATCATTCATAAAATATGTTAATGTACTTGCACCAGTTACAGTAACTGCCATCAACATCATGGTACTAATAACATCAGCTACTCCACGTCTAGTTTTAAGACGAGATTTTTTCTTTTTTTCAATTTTTGTTGATGACATATTAAATTTCAATTCCTATGTGTTAAATGGGCTAGCAACAGTTGTGATAAAATTACCTTTTGAAGTCGTTAATGATATCTTATATTCAGAATTAACATAATATGGATCGTCCCAAATATTTGTACCAACAGGAAGAATGATTTCAGAATCATCAAGCAGATCAAGAATTAGTTTTCTGTTGTCCTTGATTGGAACAGATTCATTTACGTCAACCCAATTTGCAATTATTTCTTGAGTATCTATTTTTAAAATTGTCACATTTGTAATAGTAGATTCAACAGTTCCAATATTTGCCAAATCTATTTCCATATTATCACTTAGGGGTTCAAATCTAACATGTTCAAAAATTACATCTTCACGATGAATTTGGTTTTTTGATTTTTCATGAAAAGACAGATCATAAGTAAATGCACTGATACTATCCATCCCATTAAACAAAATTACTGAACCAACTGAGCTAACAATTCCAAGAATTACAACACTGCCTATTACTTGACTAACTGCACGTCTATTTTTCAAAGGAAGAATAGAAGATACATTTTTCAATTTTTGCCACCCTTTCGAGATTTCCTACCAGAGATAGCAGACTCAAAGGAAGTATTGTTTTCTGAGTGTGAGTGGTTTTGAGAATACCATTCAGAGACAAATTCTTCCACCTTTGTTAAAATTTGAGAAAAGTCAGGTTCAGAAATCAGATGAATACCATAGTGTTTGGCAAGATTTTCAACCCCAGAATTTAATCCAGATACGGTAACCAATACAGTATTGGTAGGATCAATGTCTAATTTTGGAACAAGAATTGAATTCATGTCAGATTGATCAATGCCATTATTTTGATTTTTGATAAAAATAAGTATGGATTCATTGGTGGTTTTACTTTTAGCATAAATTGGAATGTCGTGAATATTTCCACTTTTTCCTTTTATTGAGACATTTAATTTTGCGGTGAAATTGAATCCTTGTAATAATTTTAACAATTCATCTTTGATTTGATTTGTATCAGAGTTTATAGAAATTTCAGAATTTTTTAATTTATAGCTAAATGTAGTAATAAACTGTCCAGAATTGGTATCAAAATCATGTTCGTGTTTTCTACAATGTAATTTTATCACCGCATTATCAAATTTCTCAGAACAATCATCGCATTGATACCACATGGCAGGGACACGAATTTCTTTTTCAAAATTTTTAATGGGTTTATTACATGAAGGACAATTAGAGGTATTGCTGTCACTAAAATCAAAATTAACACTTTCAGTAATATAACCACATTTTTTGTGTTCAAATAGATTCAATTTTTCTACACTCATCGAGTGACATTTTGGACAGTAAAGACGCATACTAGAAGAAAAAGTATCAGGGTGTATTGGACAAACAATTAATTTTTCATAAACTTTTTTCTCCAGTATTCCATCTGCAACCAAATCATCAAGACATGTAATGTTATCTTGAAGTTCACCTATTTTAGATAAAATTGGATAAAACAAACGCCCTTCATTATAATCGATAAAAGGTTTGATTGTTCTATCTTCAATTTTTTGAACTTCTTGAATAAGTTGAACAGCTTTGTTAGCAGTAGGTTTTGAAAAATCTGTTTCTTGTGGCTGCATAGAATCCTCAATTAACGAAGTTTCAACAATCACATCACTTTCAAAATCAGAAGATTTACCTTTAAAAAAGGAGGACAAAGTGTCTAATTTGGGCAATTTGTGCTCATTTTTAGAAGAAATATCAGAATCAGGCACAGATTTCTTTCTAAACATTAGGCAACACCTCATATGATGTGAACATATCACTTACCATGGTAATTTTAGAACGAGAAGAAAGAGTAAAAAGAAAAGGTTGTTCAAATGGACGAACAAGCGTTAAAACGCGTATCATGTGCATGGAAAGTCGAAATTGAGATTCAATATTTTAAAAAATAGTTTGTCATCCATACAAAAAATATCATCAGGAGATAAATCAATCTTAAAATCAAATAAAAAACAACCAAAAAAAATTTCAGAAAATATAGAAAATGAGTTAAAAATTCCTCAATTCATGACACTGTCTAAATTGGATTGGGATCACAACGAAATTCATGCAGGGATTATCAAAGACCCTTCAGCAAAAGGAGGGTTGAGATACCATGTTATCGAACCTGTTCTTTCAGAAAGAGACCAAAAAGCATTTGAAATAATAAAGAAATTACTAATGACAGAATTAACAGTGTCTTTACAAGACATTAAATCAAAAAAAGACGCAGAACGCAGATTAAAAAAGAAAATCATGTCAATGATTAAAAAATATAGATTAAAGATTCCGCCTAAAAACATTGCAAAAATAAATTATTTTGCAGTAAGAGATTTTGTCTATCTAGGAAGAATAGAACCACTAATGCGGGATCATATGATTGAAGAGATTAGTTGTGATGGAACAAATATTCCAATATACATTTGGCACAGAGAACACGAATCAATGCCAACCAACATAATTTATGAAAAAGAATCAGAATTAAATAACTTTTCAAGAAAGATGGCATATATTTGTGGAAAGCATGTTTCCATGGCAGACCCAATTATAGACGCATCATTGCCAAACGGAAGCAGAATAAACCTGACTTTAGGTCATGAAATTACAAAAAGAGGAAGTACGTTTACAATAAGGAGATTTAGGGCAGATCCAATCACAGTCATTGATTTGATAAAATTTGGGACAATGTCTATAGACATTGCAGCATACATGTGGTATTTGGCTGAAAAAAAATCCACAATGCTTGTTGCGGGAGGCACTGCAAGTGGCAAAACAACCGCACTCAATGCTTTGGCCACATTCATACGACCAGGCGAAAAAGTAGTCAGTATTGAAGATACTCAGGAACTAAACCTGCCTCACGAGAATTGGATACCTGCCGTATCTAGACAAAATTTTACAGATACGCAAGTAGGGGAAATTAATCAGTTTGATCTACTCAGAGCAGCACTAAGACAAAGACCAGACATCATTATCGTAGGAGAAACAAGAGGAAGAGAAGCATATACTTTATTTCAAGCAATGGCCACAGGTCACGGAGGATTTTCATCAATACATGCAGATTCAGTAGATGCAACACTCACAAGATTAACATCCTCACCAATGGATGTACCAAAGGCATTAATCGCAAACAGCTTAGATTTGATCACTCTTCAATTAAAAATCAGAGTAGGAGACAAATCATTAAGAAGAATCATCCAGGTTTCTGAAATTGATGGAATAGATGAAACGACAGGACAAATTAAAACACATGAAATTTTCAAATGGAATCCAAAAACAGATGTTCACGAATATGCCGGAGATAGTGTAATTTTTAGAAAACTCAAAGAGCGTGATGGAGACAGTGAAGAAAAAATCAATTATGAATTAACCAAAAGAAGATTGGCATTAGAATGGATGGTAAAAAACGACATTCGTGATCATAAAGAAGTATCCACAAATGTCATGGACTTTTATGCAGATCCTGAAAGATACTATGAACGAAAAAGATTAGAGGTACAAGTATGAAATTAGCTGGCAACAAACAACAAAAGAAAATAGAAGAAGAGTCAGTAGGCCAACTTCATGTATATAGTTATAAAATTCTAAATGATTATGTTAAATTCCTACATCCAAAATTAACATCATTAGACAAATCAATCAAACAGGCAATGATGCCAATTCCATTTGAAGTCTATGTTTCAAGCATGGTATTCTTTAGCATGATTGCAGGAGGATGTGGAGTTGTAATGGGAATAGTAGCATCTCAATTTATCAACATACAACCAGCAAGTGTGGGAATGATTTTGCCCTTGTTAACAGGATTGATGCTTTTTGGAATGACGTTTGGAATATTACAAACAATTCCTGCAATTAGAGTTAAAAATAGGGCAGCAAAATTGGTTGAAGAAATACCACATTTTATTGGCTACATGTCAACACTAGCTACAAGTGGCCTTACACTTGAAGGAATTTTCAAAGCTATCGCTAAAGAAGAAACAGATGAAGACATTGTAAAAGATGCAAGATTTATCGTTAGAAATATTGACATTTTAGGAATGGATTTGATTAGTGCAATCAAAGATTTAGTCCATAGAACGCCATCAGGACCATATTCAGAATTATTGGAAGGAGCAGTTGTCACGGTTCAGTCAGGAGGAGATCTTAAAGAATATTTCAATGCAACAGCCAAAGTACAGTTAGAAGAAAAGAAGATGTTAATGCAAAAGACTACCGAATCACTAGGTAGCGTTGCAGAAATTTATACAATTTTACTGATTGTTTTTCCGTTACTTGCAGTAATTATGTTATCAATTATGGGGATAATGAGTCCTAGTCTTGCAGGATTCGATTTGTTAACATTGATGAACATTCTAACTTTTGCAGTGATTCCTTTAAGCGGAGTTTTGATGCTTGTGATGATGGATACAATGGTTCCAAAGAGGTAAAAAAATGGAAGTAGTAAAAAGAAAGAATACAAAAAAACAGAATCAAAAAAAGTTCAGGGCACTAGAACCTAAGGAATCCATACTTAGTAATAACATACTAAGAACAATTGCATTTTCTTTGATTGGTTCAATTAGCGTTCTATCAATGAGTTTTTATTTATCAGAATTTTCAAATTCTACAACAATTAGAGACGTAGGTTTAATTTTTGGAATCATGGTAGGTATCATTCCATTAACAATTCATCAACTAAAAGAAGTTCAGAGGAGAGACAACATAGATAGGAATCTTCCAGTATTTTTACTGGCATTATTGAGTTCTGTTCAAAGTGGAGCCAATTTGATAAAAGCCATAGAACAAGCAGGAGAAAGAAATCTCGGAGCTTTAACTCCAGAATTAAAAAATTTAAGAGCAAATATCAGTTGGGGAACACCCATTGAAGAGGCTTTTGAGAATTTTGCAGAAAGAACTGGAACCAGAGTTTCTAGAAGAGTGACGGTTTTACTTGAAATGGCCATGAAGATTGGAGGAGATGTCACTGAGAATTTGGAAATGATACAAAAACATGTATCAGAAATGCAAAACATAGAAAAAAGCAGAAAATCAGCACTTGCGCCTTATACATATACAATATACATTTCGTTTGGAGTATTTTTGGCAGTTGCAGTATTACTAACAACCAGTTTCTTTACTGAAATAGAAAAAGTGCAAGACGGATTACTTGCATCAGGCAGTGGAACTGAAGGATTGTTTGGGTCATTGGCCAGCATGGAAATAGAAAAATTAGAATCAGCATTGTTTAACATGGCAATTATTGAGGCCCTATTTGGAGGGCTGGCGGCAGGAAAGATAGGTGCGGGGTCATATGTTGCAGGCACAAAACATGTAGTAGTAATGATAGTCATAGCAGTAATTGCATTTAACATTCCATTATAAAATACAAAAGAGACATTTTTCAAAAAAATTGTACAATATGAAAGTTATTTGTCATAACATAATAGGATAATAACATGATATGTTGTATTTTTAAAATAATACAATTTTTTTTTGTTTGTAATATTTCATACAAGCACACGCTTTAGTTCTAAACAATCTTTTAGAAAGTACCAAAAATGGAAATCAAACATGTCAAGGTACTAAGAAGTTATACGAAAGTACTAAATGCAATCACACAAAACGAGCCTAGGGTAAAGAGGATGATAAATTGATGTCTTATCAAGAAAACGTAACTGGTATTGCATCCGAACTAGAAGAGATTTTAGATTTAGATGATTTAGAAGCCAAAGTTTATCTTAATTTACTCAGAGCAGGTCCAATCACTGCAAGTGCCCTTGCAAAAGAACTCGATATAGATAGAGCAAGAATGTACAGAACAGTAGACAAACTAGTAAGTAGAAATATTATTTCAACGACACTATCTAGCCCAAAATTATGTATCGCTGCTGATCCGCATGATGCATTGAAAATTGCATTAGGGAAAAAAGAAGACGAAGTAAATAAAATCAAAAAACCAGGAGAAGCAATAATCGATAAGATCAATAATGAAATTACAACCAATCAAACAAGCGCAATTCCGACATTCAGAGTTGTTCAAGGACGACAAAATATCTATGCAGATATTGCAAACTTGATTGAAAATTCCACAGGAATCACATACATTGCAACAACATTAGATGATGTATCAAGAATGTATCATAGCACAATTCCTGAAAAAATTAGCATATGTGAAAAAAATGGGGGAAAAGTAAGATTACTGGTAGATATGACAGAGCCAAAACTAGCACCATTTGTAAAAAGATTCAATGCAACAGAAACTAGAATAGGTAAACTTCCATCTAAAGGCAGAATGGTTGTTCAAATAGATAAAAAAATGATCATGTCAGACTCTGCAGCATCTTCTCAAAATTCAAACGCAGATAATGATTTTTCACTATGTACAAATTCATCAGAAATGGTAGATAATATTTTTACACTATGTACATTCCTGTGGGACTCATCAAAACCACTTAAAACCATAGACGTAAAGAATTTTGTTAGAAAAACAAAGAGTTAAGAAATAAGAACATAAAGTAGGAATTTCATAAAAACTGAGCCTAAGAAAACCGAAATCGTTAAAAGGAAGCAATTCCCAATTTTGGAAATGGCAATAGAAGTATTTGATGAAAATAAAATGAGAGAACTATCAGATGAAGATAGGTTTCATTTATGTGAAAAAATTTTGAAAAATGAAGAAGATGAATCTAAACGTTGGGATGCAGTATGGCTAATAGGAGAATTAGCAGAAGGCAAAACAGAAAAAGATCCAATGTTCAACAGAGTCGCAGATGTAATAGAATGGGTAATGAAACATGACAACAATGGAGTTGTAAAACATGAAGCATCATTTCAAATTGCAGCAAGAAACATGAGATCCAAAATTCCAGTCCTAATTGATTCAGCATTAAACAGCGAAAGTGTGTTAACAAAACATGAATCAATAGAATCATTAGGATTAATGAGAGCATTTGAAGTTGAAGATCTAATAAAAGAAGCATTAAAAGATCCTAGTATCGACGTGAGAGAAACTGCAGAGTTTGTCTTAAAGCGATTTGCAAGAATGAAAAATCAAGGCGAATACAAACCATATAATATTTTATAACTTGTTTTTGTTACAAACTTTTAGTGTAAAAAATCAAGTTTGGTAGTGATTAAAAATTCACCCGGAATAGATTTAACAATATAAAATATTGAAAAATATGAAGGAACCAGGAATGGACTCCAATGAAGTACCAGACATAGTTCCAGACAAAATCAAAAGTCCATACGATTATAAAATATTCATCATAATTGCAGCAATCGTCATTTCATTTCACATGATTATTAATTTTGGAATTTCAGAGGAAAATGCAGATTCGATTGCATCAATTTTTTCATTTTTAAATCCACTAATTGTTTCAGTTATTGGATTTTCAATTGCCATAAGATACAGAAAATCGATGGTGTTTGGAAAATCATATTTTGCTTTAGCAATTGGATATTTAGGAATATTTCTAGGCGAAGTCACCTACATGATTTATGATATTGTTTTCAATATTGAACCATTTCCATCAATTGCAGACGTATTCTTTTTCATGCAATATCCATTGCTATTAATACATCTGATTTTAAATATCAGATTTTTCACACCAAAAATCAATACTAAATCAAAGATATGGATAGTATTAATGCCAATTTTAGTTCTCATAGGATATTCAGCAATTTCAATTATTGAAGCTGACATAGGCATTTTAGAATTTGATTTTTACTATGGAGCAATTTTTGTATATTTTTCATCTTTAACTTTAAGTTTCGCAGTATTAGGCGCCATAATTTTCAAAGAAGGTGCAATTGGAAAAGCATGGTTCCTTCTAGTAATCGGAATTTTGTTTAACACCATTGGAGACACGTGGTACTATAACTTAGAATTATTTGATGCATATGATCTTCTACATCCAGTAAACATGTTTTGGTATGCAGGCTATTGGTTAGTAATGTATGCATTAGTTAAACACAAAAAAACGATTTAGAAATACATCATATTTAAAAATACAAATCTTAACAAGAAATTTGTACAGTTTGAATAATTGAACTTTCAGCTAACAAGCTTTTCTTTAGTTGAATTTTAACTGCAACATTATTTTTTACAATATCAACTTTGACATTATCAAAAATAGTTTCATATTTTTTGACTTTTTTACCATCATGTGCAAGTTCAAATCCATTTGAAACCAACAATCCATTGTTAATCAAATAATTTATTTTTCTATAACCAGATGTTTGAGGAATTTTACAAGTTTCCAATATTTTTGCAATGATCAATGACTCATCCATTACAGAACCCAAAATGGCTTTTTTGTCCTGATCTGCAAAAGATTCTAAGAAAACTTTTGATAATTCAGGATCTTTTATAGAAACCCAATTAGAAACAGATTGTTTGGATTGTTCAATATCGACAATTTTTTGTAAGAATTTTTGTTCTAATCCGTCAGCCCCAGCTCCAAAAAATTCTCTTAAAACGCTATCAAATTTATGGAAATTTTTAATCGCTTGAACTAAACCGAGACCATGTCTTTCCATCAATCGGTCTTCGATTTTATTCAAAGTTTCTTTACCTAAATTTTCTTCAATAGATTTCCTTAATGATGGAACAAGTAGGTTGTCTAATCCATTTTCCATTATCAAATTTGGAATCAACATGGATAATAAGTAATATGTCAAAACTTTTGTGACAAACATTCCTTTTTATATCAATTTTTCATCGGAATGGATCATTGTTTAGAGGGTTTTCCGATCACAATTAACTACATTGTAACTAATTGTACAATGTTGTAAGTATCGAAAATAACATACTAATCCATATCACCAAATTTGGAAATAAGATATCAGACAAGATGGAAATTAGTATGAAAGTATATCAGGAGAAACATAATTGACTGCGCAAGAAAAACAAATGTTAAAGAAAACAGACAATGTATCAATTAGAATTGATTCTGATCTAAGTAACAAATTGCATGAAAAATGTGTCGAACAAAAAATCAGCCTAAACACACTCATCAACCATCTCTTAGAAAAACAAGTGAATTGGTACGAATTAATTGCAGAGATGGGTTGGGTTTCAATGTTCAGATCAACATTCAGAGAACTAGCAGATTCAATTCCTAAAGATAAAATTGAAAAAATTGCTACAACTACGGGTACATCAGAGTTAAAAAATTCATTGAATTATCTTTATGGATATATTGACTTAGATTCAATTTTAGATTTATTTAAAAAAAGATGTCTCAGTACAAATGTTCAATATAGAGAAATGGTAGTAAATGGGACCAAAAAAATCATCATCCAACATGATTTAGGAAAAAACTGGCCATTGTTAATTGTAGGTCAAATGAATTCAATTTTGAATGAGATAGGATATAGAACAATTAATGAAGAATATAACAACATAGGATTTTCATTTGAAATTATTAAAACGGAGGAATTGTGAAGTAATAGGCTCGAAAATACCAGATAATCAAGGATCCACCTATTAAGGATAATCTTATTTCCAAATATGGGAATCAATGATACCTAGAACAATTTCTTTAAAGAAACCCAAATACGGATATTATTTCATAATATTAGCAGCTGCATTATCCGCATTAATTCATGTTATTTCAAAACCAATGCTTGAAAATTCAGAATATTCTGTAGAAATAAACCCAATAGTAATGGCATTTTTGATATATTTCATATGTGGAATTTTCTTTACTCCATTATCGAAAAAATCTCATTCCATTTCCAAATTTGGAAAAAAAGATTGGATGTTTATGGGATTAATAGGCATATCAGAAGTTTCAGCATTGATTACATATTTTTACGGATTATCAACATCTACTGCTGTAAATGCATCAATTTTTAGTAATAGTGAAATAATTTTTGCCTTGATCATTGCAATGTTAGTGTTTAAAGAAAAATTACGTATTAAAGAATGCATTCCATTTTCAATGATCATAATTGGAATGATGGTAATTCCAATAGCAAATGATTTGGCTCAAAATAATTTTAGTTTTGGTAGCATGGTAACGGGAGATATCTTAATCATATTTTCAGGATTTTTGTATGCAGTAGATATTACACTTTGTAAATATGTCGGAGATAGATTTGATGTTAAACGAGTAACGCAGATTGTATCATTTGTTTGTGCAGCTGTAGCAATTTTTGTGATTGCAATGTTTCAAATTCCAATGGATATAGACATAGCACAATTGCCAGGAATACTCATAATGTCAATTCTCGGAACAGGAATGTCCACATTGTTTTTTTTGATAGGACTGAAACTTATCGGGGCAGTCAGAACAGTTTTGTTATATTCAACAACATCAGTGTTCGGAGTATTATTTTCAGGACTGATGTTAGCAGAAACAATTTCAACCACAGATATCATTTCATTGATTTTAGTTTTATCAGGAATATTCTTGTTAAGAAACAAATTAGCAGAAGGGGAAGATGAAATAAATGAAGAAACTTCGATATCAAACATAGCAAAAAACAAAGTTTCCGCAAACAGAGGAAAACATGTTCCAAAATCATCCACATATCAAAAAATTGAAGAAAGAGTTATTTTCCAAAGTTGGATAGGTGCAGGCTAGGCTCAAAAAGTCATTTCAAATAATGAGAATATCAAAAAATATCAGATCATAATACAAAAAAAGGGAAAAACAAAATGTGTCAAAAAAATCTAGGCGTAAAAAAATAGTTTTTTTGAGTATTATTTTCAATTGTAGTGATTTGTAGTTAATTGTATACGATTGAACGATCACGCTTTTAAGACAACAGCGATCATTTCCATTAATGGTAATCATGGCAAATACAATGCAGTTAGGCAATTTCCCAGTAGACAAAGCAAATTACGAAGAGATTAGAGATGCATTAGTAGGATTCGGATTAACTCCTAATCAAAGCAAAGTATTCTTTTACTTAGGAAAGATTGGTGCAAAAACTGCCTCAGACATTGCAAAAGCAGTCAACATTCCAAGAAGTGAGACATATCATCTTCTCACAGCACTTCAGAATAAAGGAATTGTAGAAGCTTCATTTCAACATCCAATTCAATTTACAGCATTATCAATTAAAAAAGCAGTAAATTTGTTAATCAGTACTGAAACAGAACGTCTCAATAAACTCAAAAAATCAGGACCAGTACTAGAAGAAATTTGGGAAAAAATCCCAGGAGCAGAATCAACTGAAGAAGACGAAAGTGAAGAAAAATTCAAAGTATTACAAGGAGGAAATCAAGTGAACAGTAAAATCTTCGACATGATTTTAAATGCAAAAAAAGAATGCAGAATTTTGGGTTCGGAAAAAGATTTTATGAAATTTTATCATGCAAATTTTCTTGATGCATTAGAAGAACGAGATATTGATTATAAATTATTGACACCAATTTCAAAAAAATCAAAATATATTTTTGAAGATATTGATCAATCAAAAATTAAAAAATTATGCTCATCAGTTAAAGAAAATTTGTGCTTTTTAATCAAAGATGATGATGAAGTGTTGTTCTTTATCAAAAATGAGGGGAACAATAAAGAAATGAGAGCTATTTGGACAAATTCTGAAACAATCATCTATTCTAAAGCATTGTTGTTTAACAGTATTTGGTCAAAAACAGATTCAGCAGAGGTAGATGATAATGAGTAGATGTAGTTGTGGATACAGTACCAAATGCAGAGATGATTTTTGTGAACATCTTGCAAGCACTTGGAATGATCTTCGAGAAATTCACAATTTGAACTATTCAAACTAATGAATCATCACTAACTTCAATAGGTTTTCTTCCCATAAATCCAGAATCTTTTTCATGCCAGAATTTAATCTCAGTTTCACCATATTTCCAACAAAGCCATATTTCTTCATCAAATCTTTTTGAAGGAAAATCTAGTAATCCCTGTTCGATACTTTTGACTACTACTCCCGTGTTTTCCAATATTTCTACAGATTCATAAAATTTGGTAATTGCCGAATTAAGTTTCTGTTTTAAATTCACATAAGATTCAAAAGAGTTGGTTGCAGAAATACTAATTTGTAATTCATGTTCGATTTTCTTTACTTCGGTATTTTTTGCTAATGCATATTCATATTTTTTTACAACATCAGGTAAAGCAGAATTTGCTTCAGCAGGAGTGAAATAGGAAAACATGTATCTTCTCAAAAGAAATAGATTAAAAATCTTAGGTGAGATTTATTAAGATACCAAATAGAAATTGTTTATGAGTGAAGATCAATTAGAGGCATTAATTGTACAAGTAATTAATGGTGCAGTTACCACAATTCCATCATATTTAGACGAAATTAAAGAAAATAAAGAAGTGTTGAAAGTAGAAAACCCACAAGAATTTGTCTATGGCATAGTAATGGGCATGGCATTGGGAATGGGAGGTGCAATTCTTAGCGCACAAAAAGAAACACCAACAGAAGAAGATCAAATGAAGATTAGAGATATTGTTTACAAACACATTCCAGATATTAGAGAAAGAATTTTCAATTGAAAAAATTTACAGAGAAAGAAAAAATATTTCTTAATTCAATAGAAGAAGCAAGAATTGCCACATCACATGACAATATTCCACATGTAAAGCCAGTGTCTTTCATATTAGTTGGAAATGAAATAATTGTAGCCACAGATTACAACACTCGTACATTTTCAAATATTAAATCAAATACAAAAATAGGTATTGTGATGGATGTTTACAAATCAGGAAACCATAAAGCAGTATGCATTCAAGGAAATTGTGAAATAGTTGAAACCGGAGAAGAATTTAACAAACTTTATGATATTTTTTATAAAAAATTCTCATGGGTGAGAAAAGATCCATGGAAAGAAAAAGAAGCACCGTTTTTGAAAATTAATCCAACGAACAAAACAAGTTGGGGAATTAATTAAGAGACCACTTCTTGTTCAATTTGTGACAACAAACTCTGAACGGAAATGGGTTTTTTTAACACTGAACGTATACCTAGATTCAGTAATTCTTGTTCCTGTACCATACTCATTTCAAGAGCGCTGACAATCACAACTTTAGCTAGTTCAGTAGGACGCCTATGCTTCAAATCTAAAAGGAAATCCACTCCACTATATTTTGGCATACACATATCAAGCAAAATTAGGTCATAATCGTTGTAAACTGCTAATTCTAAACCAGCTCTTCCATCAGAAACACTATCAAAATCATAATTTTTTGTAGATAAAATATCTGCAAAAATTTGACTTATTTCAGTCACATCTTCAACATGAAGAATCTTCATACTTTATGAAAGGATTCAAAATTGATAAAAACAAGTTTGCTCATTTGAACAAACTAGAAGATTTATCAAAAAAGAAAGTAATTTCAATCTTATAGAAAAATTCCGAACAAATAAACACATGAAAAATATTACAAAAACAAATGAGTAATAAGATAAAATGCTCCCATATCCTGGTTGAAAAACAAAGTGAAGCATTAGCAATTTTAGAGAAGATCAAGAAAGGGGAAAAGTTTGGCAAAATGGCAAAAGAATTTTCGACAGATACAGGCAGCGGTAAGAAAGAAGGAAGTTTAGGTTATTTTACAAAAGGAATGATGGTAAAACCATTTGAAGAAGCTGCATTTAAACTTCAAGTTGGAGAAATTTCTGAACCCGTAAAATCAGAATTTGGATATCATATTATCAAGAGATTTGCTTGATCTAAGAAGATTTTGATTTTAGTGCTTTTTCAAAATCATCGTTAATTTTTTGGCTGATTTTTTCATAATCATCTTTTATTGCCTTATGGAGTTTTTTTTCTTTTTCAATCAAAGTTTTCATTTCTTCAGATTTGTCAACTTTAGGCATACTAAAAAAACAAAAAATATAGTTTAGAAGATGATTATCAATTTACATACCTAAAAAACCAAAATAAAATACACAACATTTTTTGCAGTTTAAATCAAACATAAAACATGGTTTTAAATGAAAAAATATTAGATGAAATCCTAATCCATTTAGATGATTCAATGAACATTCTTGCAAAAGATGCATTTGAGAATTTAGAGTTTACAAAAAGCACTCAAGTAGAAGAATTTCTTCAAAGTCAATTTGATACCAGATTAGAAAATTTACTAACTGCCAAAAAAAGCAGCATACATCATTTAGAATCAGGCATGAAAAACAAAATAATACAAAGAAAACAATCTATTTTGGACAGAATTACAAGCCAATTTAACAATTAAAGAAATGCATCCAAACCAGATTTTTTAGATTTTATTTCTTGGTTCTTTTCTAAAACTTTGGTCATTTTATCACCCATGGATTTTGCCGCAGTCATTTTCCTTTTTCCAATCCAATAATATGTTTCATCAATAGTGTTTTTTGCAATTAGCACCACAAGCTTTCCAGTATCTTTTCTGCCAGTTCTCCCACGTCTTTGAATATGTCTAACAGAGCTTGGTACATTATCATAAAAAATTACCTGATTAACTTCTGCAATATCCAATCCTTCTTCACCAACACGTGTTGCAATCAAAACACGGAAAAGGCCATCTCGAAAATTCTGCACTGTTTCAATCTGTTTCTTTTGTTTTAAACCAGTATCACCTGTCTTACCAATTAAAATTCCAGAGGGAATTCCAAGTTCGTTAAGTTTCTCATGAATTAGATTTACTGAATCCCTATAGCTTGTAAAAATTAATGCCTTACCAGGAACAGACTCAATAATTTCTTTAAGTTTTGGAATTTTAGAATGTTCAATTCCCTTTGATTGGGCTTCATTAGCTAATTGAATAGCACGAGTAAAATTAGGATCAATTTCAAATAATTCTTTGACGCCAACACCTTTTTTTGCTTTAGCTCTCTCACAAAATTTTAGAAAAGGAGTAATGCCATGAGCTTCAAGCATGTTTAGAGCATAATGAATTCTGATTGCAGTAAACAAGGGTTTTGCAGAACGCCTATTCTGATTAAGAACAAATTGCCTAATTCGCAGTAGTGCAGAAAGAGATTGTTGCTCTGCCAATTTTATTCCATTTTTTCGTAAAATGTCATATCTCTCATCTAATGCGGATTTCAATAGTTTTTGTATTGATTTTAATTCATAGGGAAGTTCTACGTTTATCCATTCAGTATTGGTTTCCTGTGTGTATGGTTTTACATCAGGACTGTCTTCTGTCCGCTCAGCCACACTAGATATGCGTAATCTTGTTAAAATTTCAGTGGCTTTTTCCTTTTCACTTGGCAATGTAGCAGTCATTCCAAGAATTCTGGCTGAGGAATGTTCAAACCAATCAGATATTCCCGAATATGCATAGTCCCCTATAGTTCTGTGAACTTCATCAAAAATAACTAAATTGAATTGATCAGGGGAAACAATTTTTCTATTCAAATCATTTCGGGCAATTTCAGGAGTTGCACATACAATGCTGTTGTTCCAGAGTTTAGTTCGTTTTTGAATGGTGTCCTCACCAGTAATTAGAGATATGTCATCCAAAGTCAAATTATTTTTTAAAAACTCATAGTGTTGATTTACTAAGACTCTAGTTGGAGCTAAAAACAAGATACCGCCAGTACCCTTTGCCAAAAATTCTGAAATAACATGTAATGCCACAGCAGTTTTACCAAGTCCAGTTGGCAAAACAACAATACAATTCTCATCAATTGCTTGATTTGCAAGATTAATTTGATAATCACGTTTTTCGATAGAATTTTTTTTCACATATTTTTTTTCTATGAATTCAGTCATAAGATATTCAAAGATCCAAATTTATTGATTTTATGCTTTCGTATAGGAAAATACTAAGTAACAGTCATTATTTTTTAGAAAACAGATCTCAAATTCAAGTTTGATCGCAAATTAAATCCACATTAGCGTGATCCATATATTGAGCAGACAGACAAGAATCACGTGAACAGTTCTTTTGAGAGGCCAAATTGGGATGAATATTTTATGCTTCAAGCAGAACTGGCCAAGCTTCGTTCTAATTGCATGACAAGACAAGTGGGGGCAGTAATTGTTAGAAACAACAGACAATTAGCAACGGGATATAACGGGACTCCTCCAGGCATCAAAAATTGTTTTGAAGGAGGATGCAAAAGATGTAAACTTAGAATGGAAGGAAAAATCGAATCAGGGGCATCTCTTGATAGATGCCTATGTAATCATGCAGAAGCCAATGCAATCATGCATTGTGCAATACTAGGAATAGAAGCAGGAATTGAAGGAGCTATTCTGTATACCACATTCGTGCCATGTCTAGAATGTACAAAAATGGCAATTACCATTGGCATCAGAAAATTTGTTTGTCTTGACGCATATCCTGAAACAGATTATGATTTACTTAAAGAAGCAGGAGTAGATGTTGTCAGTTTGGATAAAAACAAAATTGCAAAATGGGCAAAAGAACTAGTAAGTAAATACAACAATCCAGAGTGAGAAAATGCAAGTAAATTTGCCAAATACTAAAAAAATAGAGTCAATGCCACCATCAATGTTAGTGTCAGCAACATATGACAACAATTCAAAATCAGCAGTTTTAAAATTCTATGAACCAGAATCAAAAAAATTATTCTTATGGAAAGATGAAATTGGACATAAGCCATATTGTTATTCCAGATTATCACCTGATGAATTGGATTTTCTTCAAGAAAGGGAAGATATTTTGGAAATTAAAACTGTCAAGCGATATGATTTGATGAAAGATAGTGAAATAGACATGTCAAAAATCATCGTAGCAGATCCTCTTGCCATAGGGGGGACATCAGGGGACAAGAGTATAAGAAATGTTATCGAAACATGGGAATCAGACATCAAATATTATGAGAATTATTTGTATGATAGAAAATTAATTGTTGGTAAATATTATGAAATTTCAGACAGTAAAATCAAACAGCATGATTTAGAAATTTCTGACGAAGTAAAACTAGCTCTGAAGAGTTTGCTTTGGGATAAAGTAGATAGTGGAAGTATGGTAGACGAAGAAGAATTCAAAAAATATATTTCAGAATGGGCAGATTTGTTAAACCAACCAATTCCAAAAATAAAGAGATTAAGTGTAGATATCGAAGTAGAAGCAGAGATTGGACGAATACCAGATCCAAAACTTGCAGAAAAAAAGGTAACTGCCATAGGAATGAAGGGCTCAGAAGGATTTGATCAGATTTTTGTGCTCAAAACAGAAGGAACGGATGAAGGAACTAATGAATTAGAGCAAAACATCAAAGTCACATTCTATGATTTAGATAAAGAAAAAGAAATGATTCAAGATGCATTTGAAATAATGAAATCATTTCCATTTGTTCTTACGTATAATGGAGATGAATTTGATTTACCATATCTTTACAACAGAGCAGAAAGATTAGGAGTAAAAAATTCAGACAATCCGTTATACATGATGAGAGATTCTGCCACACTAAAAGAAGGAGTTCATCTTGATTTGTACAAGGTTCTTTCCAATAGATCATTTCAGATCTATGCGTTCAGTCAAAAGTATACAGATTTTTCTCTAAATAGTGTATCAAAAGCTTTGCTGGGTAAAGAAAAGATAGATTACGGATTAGAATTTGACGAACTTTCACTATATCAAACTGCAAATTATTGTTATAATGATGCTCTGTTAACATACGAACTTACTAGCTTTAACAAAGATTTGATGATGGATTTACTTGTAATCATTGCTAGAATTGGAAGAATGCCAATTGACGATATTGCAAGAATGGGAGTTTCTCAATGGATTAGAAGTCTACTATATTATGAACATAGACGAAGAAATTGTTTAATTCCAAAAAGAGAGGAACTGCAAAGAAGATCAGAAGGAGTCATGTCAGATGCAGTGATCAAAGACAAAAAATATCGAGGAGGACTTGTTGTCGAACCAAAAGAAGGAATTCATTTTGATGTGGTCGTAATGGATTTTGCAAGTCTGTATCCAAGCATAATCAAAGTTAGAAATCTGTCATATGAAACCGTAAGATGCTCTCATGAAGAATGTAAAAAAAACACCATACCTCAAACAAACCATTGGGCATGTTCTAAGAGAAATGGGCTAACATCAATGATCATTGGCTCATTAAGAGATTTGAGAGTAAACTACTACAAGAGTCTATCAAAAAAAGAAACACTTACTGATGATCAAAGACAACAGTACACAGTAGTAAGTCAAGCACTTAAGGTGATTCTAAACGCAAGCTATGGAGTAATGGGAGCTGAAATATTTCCCCTGTATTTTCTCCCAGTAGCAGAAGCAACAACAGCTATTGGAAGATATACAATTTTAGAGACAATCAAAAAATGTGAAGGGGCAGGGATCGAGGTCCTATATGGAGACACAGATTCATTATTTATCAAAAACCCAACCAAAGAACAAATTCAGATTGTAATTAATCAAGCAAAAAAAGAACACGGAGTAGATTTAGAAATCGACAAAACATACAGATATTGTGTACTAAGCAACAGAAAGAAAAATTATTTGGGAGTAACAAAGGAGGGCAAAGTAGACGTTAAGGGATTAACAGGAAAAAAATCCCACACACCAGCATTTATCAAAAAATTATTTTATGAATTAATTGATGTTCTAGCTAAAGTTCAGAATATGGAGGATTTTGTTAAAGCAAAACAAGAGATTTCTGAAAAAATTGCAACATGCGGTAAAAAAGTAGAATCAAAAGAAATTCCACTAGAAGATTTGACATTTAATGTGATGTTAAGTAAGGCACCATCAGAATATGTTAAAACAATTCCTCAACACATACGTGCAGCAAAACAGCTAGAATCCATCAGAGAGATAAAAAAAGGGGATAAAATTTCATTCATCAAAATCCTAAACAAACCAGGGGTAAAACCAGTAGAACTAGCAAAAAAAGAAGAAATAGATTCTAAAAAATATATGGAATTTATGGAATCAACGTTAGAACAGATTACATCTTCTATGGATTTAGATTTTGATACAATGTTAGGAAAACCAAAACAGACAGGATTAGATGAATTTTTTTGGAGCTAGAATAAAAAATGGAAGTTGACGGAACACTTCTAACACTATTAGGAATAGCTGCAGGAATTTTGATTTTAATGGGATGGGTAGAACAAATCTACAAAGGGTATAAGACAAAAAGACTAAAAGATGTTTCAAAATTTCTAATGATTTTCATAGCTGCAGGTTCAATTTTATGGCTAATTTACGGAATAATCGTAGAGGACATATTCATCATCGGTACAAACATGTCAGGATTAATTCTAATGATAATTGTACTAGCAATGAAGAAAAGATATGACATTAGAGCAAAGACATCGTAATTATAATGAAGGATTAAATACAATACAAAAAAATTCAAAGAAAGATGTTTGTAATCAATTGTAAAAATTATGAAGAAATTGCGGGGGATAAAATAATTAAATTTGTAAAAACAGCTGAAAAAATTTCTAAAAAATTCAAAATAAAATTGGCAATTTGCCCACCTCAACACCTAATCGGGATAGTTTCAAATAGCACAATACCAATTTTGGCTCAACATGTAGACGTATCCAAAGTGGGAAGTACAACAGGGTTCATCATTCCAGAATTATTAAAAAAGTCCAAAGTGAAAGGATCGTTGATTAATCATAGTGAGCATAGAATTTCAAGTAAAGAAATTGAAAAATTAATTTTAAAATTAAAAGAATTGAAAATGATCTCAATTCTATGTGTCAAAGATGTTCAAGAAGTTAAAAAATATGTTAAGATAAATCCAGATTATATCGCAATAGAACCTCCAGAATTGATTGGATCAGGTAAAGCAGTTTCAAAAGAACAACCAGAATTGATTACAAAGGCAGCAAATGCGATTAAAAATGCAAACAATAGCACAAAACTACTCTGCGGAGCAGGAATTGTTTCAGGAGAAGATGTTTCAAAAGCAATAGAATTAGGATCGAAAGGAATCCTAGTTGCAAGTGGAATTATCAAAGCAAAAGATTGGAACAAAATCATGACTGATTTTGCCAAGTCAATGGTTTAATACCCCCCTTCTAGGATTGGTTAATCGTAAAAATGAAACCAGTTTATGCATTTGAAGAAGCAGACAGCAAAAAAAGAATGCTTCTAGGTGGAAAAGGAGCAGGGTTAAGCGAAATGACTCGATTAAAGTTACCAGTCCCACCAGGATTTACAATCACAACTGAAGTGTGTAACAAGTATTATGAAAACAACAGAAAACTTCCAAAAGATGTCATGCCTGCAGTAATGAAAAATATTGTAAAAATGGAAAAAAAGACAGGTAAAAAATGGAATTCTACAAAGAATCCATTACTAGTTTCAGTCCGTTCAGGAGCAGCAATTTCAATGCCTGGAATGATGGACACAATTTTGAATTTAGGACTAAATGAAAAAACAGTTGAAGGGTTTGCAGAACAGACAAAGAATCCGCGATTTTCATGGGATTCATATCGAAGATTTATCCAATTATTTGGAAAAGTAGTATTTGGAGTAAATGATGAAAAATTTGATCACGTTTTAGAGTCTGCAAAAACAAAGCAAGGAGTTTCAGATGACAGTAAACTAAATGTAGAATCATTAAAAGGAATTGTAGCAGAATATAAAAAAATCTGTGAAGAACACACTAAGAGAAAATTCCCAGACACACCAGACGAACAATTAGTATTATCAATTGAAGCTGTTTTCAAAAGTTGGATGGGTGAAAGAGCAATTGTTTATCGTGAAAAAAACAACATCACTAAAGATATTGCAAATGGAACCGCTGTTAATGTAGTAACAATGGTATTTGGAAACATGGGAGATGACAGTGCTACAGGAGTCGTGTTTACAAGAAATGGTCACAATGGTAAAAAAGAGATCGAGGGAGAATATCTGATTAATGCACAAGGAGAAGATGTTGTGGCAGGAGTTAGGACAGGAAAAAGTATTGAAATGTTGAAAAGAGAAATGCCAAAATCACATAAGGAATTAAGTAATGCTTGTGCAAAATTAGAGAAACATTTCAGAGAGCCACAAGATATTGAATTTACCATAGAGCAAGGAAAATTCTACTTACTACAAACAAGAACAGCAAAAATGAGTGCAGCAGCATTAGTAAAAACATCAGTAGACATGGTTAAAGAAAAATTAATTGATAAAAACAGAGCACTTACAAGAATTCCAGCACAACAATTAGAGGCATTGTTACATAGAACTATGGATGAATCAGAAATTAAAAATTATAAACAATTAGCAAAAGGAATTGCAGCATCGCCAGGAGCTGCTAGCGGAATAGTAGTATTTGATGTCAAAAAAGCAATAGAATTAGGAGAAGCAGGAAATAAAGTCATCCTAGTAAGAAAAGAAACAAAACCAGAAGATGTTCCCGCATTCTTTTCATCAGAAGGGATTTTGACTAGCCTGGGAGGCAAATCATCTCATGCAGCAATTGTTTCAAGAGGAATGGGAAAACCATGTATTGTAGGATGCCCAGAATTGAAAATTAACTACGAAAACAACACCTGTACTGCAAATGGAATTACAATTAAAGAAAAAGAAATAATTTCCATTGACGGAAGTGCAGGCACTGTATTTGTGGGAGACGTGCCAACAGTAGAGCCCAAAGTAACAAAAGACTTTGAACAGATTTTGAGTTGGGCTCAAAAAGCAAAGAAAATAGGAATTAGAGCAAATGCAGATACACCAGAAGGGGCAAAACTAGCAAGGAAGTTTGGAGGTCAAGGAATCGGGTTGTGCAGAACAGAAAGAATGTTCAATGGAAGTGATAGAATTAATTTGTTCGTAGAAATGATAATGGCTGAAAATATCGAAGAAAGAAACAAAATTTTGAAGAAATTAGGTCAGTTGCAAAAAAGTGATTTTATTGAAATTCTAAAAGCCATGGAAGGATACGAAGTTACAATTAGATTATTAGATCCACCATTGCATGAATTCTTACCAAATCCAGAAGAACTAGTAGAAAAAATACAAAAACTAGAATCAAGTGGAGATTCAACACAAATCAACCAAGCTAAAACAGTTTTGAAAAGAGCAAGAGAACTTGCAGAAGTTAATCCAATGATGGGACATAGAGGAGTTCGTGTAGGAATCACATACCCAGAAATTTATGAAATGCAAATTCGTGCAGTATTTGATGCATTAGTAGAACTTACAAAAAAGAAAGTTAAAGCACATCCTCAAATCATGATTCCACAGATTAGTAGCATTGCTGAACTTAACCATATTAAAGAAATTTACGATAGGATAAAAAAAGAAACAGAATCAAAACACAAAATGAAATTAAAAATAAACTTTGGTACCATGATAGAAGTTGTAAGAGCAGCACTAACTGCAAATGAACTTGCAACTACAGCAGAATTCTTTAGTTTTGGTACTAATGATCTCACGCAAGGAACATTTAGTTTTAGTAGAGAAGATGTTGAAGGAAAATTCCTTCCAGAATACATGGAAAAAGAACTACTAGAAAGAAACCCATTTCAATCAATTGACGTAAACGGAGTAGGCAGTTTGATTAAGATAGGAGTTGCCGCAGGACGAGCATTAAGGCCAAACATGGAAGTAGGAATTTGTGGAGAACATGGAGGAGATCCTAGTTCCATTAAATTCTGTCATAGTGTAGGTCTAAGTTATGTAAGTGCATCACCACATAGAATTCCTATTGCCATTGTTGCAGCAGCACAAGCAGCAATTGAGCAACCAAAAAAAGCAAAATCAAAATCAAAGAAAAAATAAATAATTCTTAGAAATTACAGATATTATGGCTAAAAGTATCAGTTGTTCAGATGCAGGAAAAGACTGCGGGTGGTCTGCTACTGCAGAAAGTGAGGAAGAATTGATGGAAAAAGTAACCGAACATGTAATAGCCAAACACAAAGAAATTGAACTAAATTCAGAATCAATTTCCAGCATAAAATCACTCATCAAAGAGATTTGAAATTTTCAAAACTATAGATTTTAAAACACATACAAACAATTCTTAATTGAATTGCTTCCAAGAATTGAATCAATAAAGCAAATTAGACAAAAAATTGGGATTACACAAAAAAAACTTGCAGGCATGACTGGAGTAAGTACATCAATGATTAATCAAATTGAATCAGGGAGAAGTCAACCAAGTTATGACACGGCAAAAAAGATTTTTGAGAGTCTTGCAAAACTTGAAGGAGAATCATCTTCACATACTGCAGGAGATTTTTGTAGTAAAGATATTGTTAAACTAAAACCTACCAATACATTACACGATGCAATAAAAAAAATGCATCAATTATCAATTAGTCAGATACCAGTATTTTCTAATTCAGATGTAGTAGGAGTAGTATCAGAAGATGGAATTGTAAAACATTTAGCAGATTTGGGGGAGGCAGAGCTAAAAAAAGCAAAGTTGGCAGATACAATGGATTCAGTTCCTCCAATTGTTGATTTTGATACTCCAGCAAATGTTTTGGTACCATTGATAAGATATTCAAAATGCATACTAGTTTCTAAAAAATCAAAAATTGTTGGTATAATTACAGCTTCAGATACTTTGAAGATGATGGAATGACTATTCTTTAGGATGAGAACAAAGTTCTGCCAATACACCCTGAAGAGATTTTGGATGGATGAAAGTCACTTTGGTTCCAGCTGAACCAGGCCTTATTTTCCCCAAAAATTGAATCCCACAACCTTCCATTCGTTCAACTTCACCTTCTATGTTATCTGTATCTAATGCCATATGGTGTAACCCTTGCCCTTTTTTATCAAGGAATTTTTTGATTGGACTATCATCATTAGTAGGTTGCATAAGTTCTACTCTACCGTTTTCTAAATGAATAATAGCAACCTTAACACCTTCAGATTCTACAGTTTCAAATTCAACGCTGTCTACCCCTAATGCTTGTTGATAGATTTTAGCAGATTCTTCAACATCATTTACTGCAATAGCAATATGATCAATCTTCATCTAAAAGACATCCTCAACTTACAGTATTAATGGATTTATTTTATGTGAATTTTCGAGTGAAAATTCCAAAATTATCATTCATTTCTTTTTTATCCAATCCCATTCAGGCCTTTCAT
This sequence comes from Nitrosopumilus sp., assembly GCF_025699255.1. Classification (NCBI taxonomy): domain Archaea; kingdom Thermoproteati; phylum Nitrososphaerota; class Nitrososphaeria; order Nitrosopumilales; family Nitrosopumilaceae; genus Nitrosopumilus; species Candidatus Nitrosopumilus sp. The sequence goes on from NZ_JAILWA010000001.1 coordinate 208,016, forward strand.
CAACCTCTTCATCAACGGAATTTCTGTATTTTAGAGGTAAGCAATATGACAAATTTAGAAAATCAAGCACAATATCAACCATTTTCAAAATTTTTCTTTGCATGTCTGCTTCGAGGTTTTGATCTTAATCGAGTTTTGCAACAAGGACATCTAGCATCTGCAATGTAAAAATAATGTTCACATAATGAGCAACGTTTTTGACCTGTCAAATAACGTAAATTATTTTTCATTGAAGGTGCTTTTAGACATTCACATATTCCATTACATGTTTGTGCCATAATTTAGAAGTAAATTACAAATCAGAAAAAATAAAGAATTTGGGGAAATCTGATTTGTTAATTATACTTGTTTTACTGCCTCCTCTTGATTCATAATAATAATGATCTATTTTGGATAGATATAGTGGTAGCAACACAATGTAGCACAATGTATACTGTAAATTCAGATAGAATTTTTTCAAAGATACATCAAGAAAGATTGTTCAAAAATATCACAATGACATCGTGAACATGATTCATCATAAGGCACATTGTAATGTTCTTACCACAAAAAACAGAATGTGTTACTACATAGGAAAAATAAGAGTTATTGTTGTTTTAGTTAATTTTACTTCTAATTTTTTCTCCAAAATATCATGAAACAATTCAGTAGCCAAAGTTTTCACATATAGAGACCAATTTTCTCCTAAATCATGATGGATTTTAAAAATGACAGTATTGTTTTTCTTTTCTATATCATGTTGCATCCAAGCAACATTAAGCCATGTACGAAGAATTTCTATAAAATCTTCAACAGTATATTCACCCTTCATAAAATTAAGTATGTCTGAAAAGGTGTCTTTTTCTATAACTTCTGCCAAATGAATAATTTCTTTTTCGGTTAGTTTTTCAACTGCATATTTAACAAAAGGTTTAGTCATAGGTAATAATCCAACTTTTCTTTCATATTTCTCCCAGAGAATATGATTACCCAATATCTTTGAAACCAAAGCATTAAAATTAATTTTTTCAAGTTCTGCCTCTTGTTTTAATTCTTCAATTAAAGATGAATTCAATCTAAGAGACACAGTTTTTGTTTTATCTTCCAATCCCATTTTCTGTCTCATATTGATAAGAACTATCCGGAATAAAAAAGAATGTAGTACTACAATTTCCTTTACTTAAAATTCAATTTGAAAAAGAATAAACTGCTTTTGACAAAAATTTTAGAATAATTTCAATAAATTGTATTTTGATTCAAGGTTGATTTAAAAATAAATTCATGAAATGTACGATTAAAAGACCTCTTTAGGACGATATTCCCCAAATACCTCTCTGAACGTATTACTAATTTCACCAGTTGTTGCAAATGCTTTTGCGGCAGTTACAATGTAAGGCATAAGATTTTCTTCAGTATCGGCTGCGCTTTGCATTGCAGATAAGGCTTTTTCTAATTTTTTAGAATCTCTTTCTGCACGTAATTTTTTGAGAGCCTTCTTTTGTTGAATTTCAATTCGGTCATCAATTCTCAATAACTCTGGTTGTTCTTCTTCTTCAGCATATTTATTCACACCTACAATTACCCTATCTCCATCATCAGTTTCTTTTTTTAGACGATATGCATTTGCTCGAATTTCAGATTGGAAGAAACCTTTCTCAATTGCTTTTACAGATCCACCCATTTTCTGAATTTTTTTAAGATATTTCCACACACCGTCTTCAATTTGATCACATAATTCCTCCAAATAGTAAGAACCTGCCAAAGGATCAGCAGTCTTAGTTATTCCACTTTCATGTGCAACTATCTGTTGAGTTCTAAGTGCAATTTTTGCAGATTCTTGTGTGGGAAGAGCCAGAGCCTCATCTCTGGAATTAGTATGTAATGATTGAGTGCCGCCAGCAACAGCAGCCATTGTTTGAATGGCCACACGAACAATGTTGTTGTTAGGTTGCTGAGCAGTAAGGGATTCACCACTGGTTTGAGTATGAAATTTCAATTGTAAAGAACGTGGATTTTTTGCATGAAACATTTCTTTAAGAATTTTAGCATAAACTTTTCTTGCAACTCTAAACTTGGCAACTTCTTCAAAAAATTCTATAGTGCAACAAAAGAAAAAAGACAAACGAGGTGCAAATTCGTCAATCTTTAATCCTTTATCAATACAAGTTTGAATGTAAGCTATTGCGTTTGCCAGAGTAAATGCAACCTCTTGTGTTGCAGTACAACCAGCTTCTCTCATATGATAACCAGAAATAGATACAGGGTACCAAGAAGGAACTTTTTCTGCACAGTATCCAATCATGTCTCCAATTAATCGCATTGAGGGTTGTGGTGGATAGATGTAGGTGTTTCTTGCAATGTATTCTTTTAAAATATCATTTTGTGTTGTACCTCTAAGTTCATGACTTTTGAATCCCTGTGATTCTCCAACTGCAATATAATATGCCAATAATGTTGATGCTGTAGAATTAATCGTCATAGATGAACTAACTTTTCCTAAAGGAATACCATCAAAAGCAGTCATCATATCTTTAATTGAAGTAATTGAAACACCTACTTTCCCTACTTCACCCTCAGCTTGAGGGGAATCAGAATCATATCCAATTTGAGTAGGCAAATCAAATGCCATGCTGAGACCGGTTTGACCTTTTTCAAGCATGAATTTGAATCGTTCATTGGTAAGCTTTGCATCACCAAATCCAGAATACTGTCTCATAGTCCAAAATCGATCTCTAAACATTCCAGGGTGTATTCCTCTGGTGAATGGATATTTTCCTGCATCTTCAACAGGTTTCTTTTTTGTGGATTTTTGATAAATTCTTTTTACAAGAAAGTTAGAATCCGTAAAAATTTTCTTTTCAGGTTCCTTTGATTTTGTTGGTTTTTTTGCAGCCATATTATCACTTTAACAATGATTTAGTAATTTTATCTCCAGCTTGAAAAGGATCAATGTCTTTAGATTGTAATTTTTTAAGATATTTTGAAAATGTTTTATCGGAAATTAACATGTCATCAATCTTTTCTTTGATGTTATTTAAAACAATATCTTTTAGTTCAGTCTCAAGGCGTTCACGGTCTTTGACATCTTTAGATTTCTTTTTAGACTTCATCATATCTTTCAAAGTTTTAGCAAACACAGTAATTCCAGAGTTCTTTTTCACAGAAGTTTTAAGAATCGTAGGATTTCTCTCAGAATCTCCAATAAAATCACGAACTGCATCAAATAATTGATTTGTACCGCTAAGATCACTTTTGTTGATTAAGTAAATATCTCCAATTTCAGTTAAACCTGCTTTAATGGTTTGAATACTATCACCAGTGTTAGGATTAAAAACAACAACTGTGATATCTGCAATATTAGAAATTTCAACTTCAGTTTGACCAGCACCCACACTTTCAATAATTATAGGATTGAAACCAGAATATTCCAATACACGAATACTGTTTCGTAATGAGCGAGAAACTGCACCAGTTGCCCCCCTAGATGCGATACTTCGAATGTAAGTTCCAGAATCAGTAGATTCACTCATTCTGACCCTGTCTCCCAAAATTGCACCCCCAGTCACATGACTTGTAGGATCAACTGCCAATACTGCAGGCTTTGTACCCAATTTTTTTAGAGCCATAGCAGTTTTGTTAATTAAAGAACTTTTTCCAGCACCAGCAGGACCAGTTATTCCAATAATTATAGAATTTCCACTATCCTTGAAAATTTTTTTTAATAATTTTTTTGATTCGTTTTGATCATTTTCAACAATCGTTATGGCTTTGGCAATAGCACCTCGTTTTCCTTTTTTTAAATCAGATAATAAGTCCAAGATACAATAAATGAATTATAGGTGCAATAAAATCTTGTGTACGATCTAAGGGATAGAGTAGATTACAGGTGGAACTGGATCACCCATAGGATGAATTTCTGTTTTTAATTGAATGTGACCAAAATCATTATGATCAATTTCTAGTACTATAGGATGCACAGCCCAACCATATCTTGGCACATTTGGAAATGGAACTATTTCTATAAACTCTGAACTAGAAAATGATTTTTGAAAAGATTCATCCATTCCCAAAATTTCTAAAACAACATTAGTTGTTTTCCCAGACTTGTCAAAATATGAAACTTCTACATGACCAGATTCGTAATAAATTGCTTCAATCTGAAATATTTCACGATAGACATTCTTGTCATCAGATACACCACCTGTTAAGAAAATTATAGCTAGAAGAGTAAAAACACCTAGAAATATTGGGGGGCCTAATTTTTTAGCCATCTTTGAATTCTTTTCTCATACATCTAAGGAATTTGGAATTAATTCGGATTCTCTCAAGGGTTTGGGATTGTGTTCGCTCAGTGCCAGGAGTAGGATTCTTTTTGAAAAAAGTTTTGATTTCTTTTTCCATAGAGTCATCTGTCACAGATGCAATACTAGCAACAATTCTGTTAAAGAGAGGATTTCCATGTCCAACTTTTTTGTTGATTTTCTTCCAATTTTTCTTTAGCCAAGGCCACAAAACTTTTTCGCCATAAGGATTTGCTGCAACTTTCATTATAGGCAATTGCATATTTTGTGAACGAACATGTGTAGTTTGAGAGAAATTAAGGGATTTTAAAAGTAATTTTTTATCTTTAAACCCACATAAAGCACCCAAGAAACGGAGTTTTTCTTCCATAGTTTTGGCAGTTTTGTACAATTTTGTTAGTTCAGAATGAGTTTTTGAGTTACCATTCCATGCAGCAATGGAACAAATAGGTTCTATTAAATCAGGATGAATAGAACCCGGAGATTTTAAGAATTTCTTATATCTTCTTAATGCTTCATCAGTAACGTCATCGTCATTCATTTTACCCAATACAGAAATTGCGAATCCACGAAGAAGGGCATCAGTATGTTTATCAGATTTTTGCGGAACCCACCCCAGATTGAATAAAATTTTTCTAAAATAGTTTACAGCATACCCACGTATTTCTTCTGCAAAGGGTTCATCAAATGAACGGAAGTATAAAGATGCCAAGTTATGTGCAACATTTACTGAAGCAAGGTAACTGTCTTCTTCAAAATATGCATCAGAGAAATCAAGATAATTTCTTACTTGTTCATCTCCAGAAACACATAAAGAAAATAAATCATTTTGGATAGCCCACCTATCAATTGCAGGAATTCGTTTATCATCCACTAACATTTTCAAATCAAGTAAAATGCCTTCATCATATTTTACACGATAGAATCCTTTCCGTCCATAATTTGCTACGAAACCCAATGTATTTCGAGGTAGTTTTACAGTCATGGATTTTTTTGTAAATAGTTTTGTAGAGATTTCAGACTCCAACCCTAAAGATAATGGAATCGACCATAGTCCTTTACTGAATTTTTTTTCAGGTTCAAGCAGATATCTTTTCTGTTTTAATTTCAAAGTATTTCCATCTTGGTTGATTTCAACTAGAGGAAATCCAGGTTGTTTTAACCACGTATTAACCATTGAGGAAACAGGCATTTTTGAAGCCTTGCCAATTGCATTCCACAAATCTTGTCCTCTAGCATTTTGATATTTGAAATCAGACAGATATTTTTTCAAACCTTTTTGAAAATTTGGTTCCCCAACATAGTGTTCAAGCATTCTCAAGACACAGCCACCTTTATCATAGGAGATAGCATCAAAGATTTCTCTAATTTCTGCAGGAGAGTTAACAACAACGTCGATAGGATGTGTGGTCTTGAGAGAATCAAGCCCCATTGCAACATTCATTGCATCTTCAACAAATTGATTCCACAAATCCCACTCAGGATAAAATTTATCAACAAATTTTGTAGCCATAAAAGTTGCAAAGCTTTCATTTAACCACAAATCATTCCACCATTTCATAGTGACAAGGTTACCAAACCATTGATGTGCAATTTCATGAGAAATTACTTCTGCAATGAATTGCTTAGTCCTAGTGGAAGAGGTTTTAGGATCATAAAGCAATATTGTTTCTCTAAAGGTAATTGCACCCCAATTCTCCATGGCACCTGCAGCAAAATCGGGAACTGCAATCAAATCTAGTTTTGGTAAAGGATATTTTATTCCAAAGTATTTCTCATAGGATGTAAGTAATTTCTTTCCTAACTCTAAAGAGAATTTTCCTTTGGATTTATTTCCTTTTGTGGTAACAACTCGAATCTGAATTTTGCCAATCTTCCCTGTAAGGTATTCAAATTCGCCCACACCAAGATAGATCAAATATGTTGAAACAATAGGGGTTTTTGAAAAGTGATACAAAGTTTTGTTGCCAATTTTCTTTTTTGATTTAACTGGCATGTTTGAAATTGCAGAAAATTTGTTATCTGCAATAATAGAAATATCAAATGTTGCTTTAGCTTCAGGTTCATCCCAACACGGAAATGCACGTCTAGCGTCTGCAGCTTCAAATTGAGTGGTTGCAAGATATTTGGTCTTTCCATTTTGAACATACTGACTACGATAAAATCCAAGCAAACGATCATTTAAAATTCCTTCAAATTCGATTTCAATAGATAAATTTCCTTTAATTTTTTCGGATAATTTAATTTCTAATTTTTCTTTTTCTTCATTAGTTTTTGCATGAGATTTGATGATTTTACCTTTATACTTCACATAACATGATTTTATCTTAAGTTCTGCACAATCCATAGTAATGGTATTTGTAGGTTTTTTACAATCTGCAAAGAGGATTTCATTTCCAACAAAAGTGAATTTAGTTAAATTTGGTTCAAATGTCAATTGATAGTTTTTTGGAATTACATTCACATTTGAGATAATTAGACAGCACTTTAAGTAGATTTTCTATTTTTGTTATGTCCAAGGATCAGATTTCTCATCCCAAGTAATTGCACTGTATCCATATTCGTCTAATGAGTCACTATTACGAATGGATAACATCAAACATTCATCTGAACAATGAGTCAATTCAGGATTTTTCATAAATTTTTCACAATTTTTACAATATTTTCCCATGTCTCAAATGAACAATTGCCAGATTTTGCATTATTCCCTCATTAGAAATACATGAAATAATTTATTTTAAAATGAAACATGATTATCAATTTTGATAACAAATTTTCAATATTTTTGAATCATCTTTATATTCTATTTACAAATGAATTTGTGTAGAGTGGATTCCACAATCAAACGTCAACAGCATCCTCCAAAAAAAGAAAAAACACGAAGTGTTACTTATCGTCTTCCAGTAAAGCTGGTTGAAGAAATTGAAACAGAGGCGATGAACAAGAACATTTCACACAATGTCATGGCAAGGCAAATTTTAGAAAAATATGTTCAATGGGATAGATTTGCAGATAAAATAGGCATCATACCAGTCCCAAAAAAAATCCTAGATACGTTAGGCATAGAAATGAGTGCAGAGGAAATAAATGAAATCATCAATGTCATCAAACCAGTAATCAAAGACACTGTGCTATTTATCAAAGGAGAATATGATTTGCAAAGATGTATTGAGACATTAGAAGATTATATGCGTGCATCAGGAATGAAATCAGATCACAGAGTAGAAGGAGAATTACATCATTTTATTATACAACATGAATTAGGCAGTAATTGGTCAATATTTACAGAACAATTACTACAAGAAATTTTTAAAGAATTTTTACCAGATTCAAAAATGAAATGTCAAACAACAGAATCAACTGTCATCGCAACAATATCTTTGGGCGGAGATTTTAACGAACATAAATATTAAAAGTGAAGATTAGTTTTTGATAAAAACTACATCTACATCAATTTTGCCATCATGAAAGCTAGTATTGACTTCCTTGATCTTGCTCTTATACAAAAACAATCTTTTGCCTTCATCAGTAATCACACCAGAAGTTCTAATCATTTTTGAATCATGTAATTGTTGAATACGTCTGTAGACAGTGCTTAGTGGAATATTTTTGTCTCTAGAGATTTCAATTGCAGATTTGGGCATATCCATAATTGCTTCTAAAATTGTCCTACAATACTTATCAGAAAGAATTTCTAGAAAAGATTCTTTTCTTTCCGGTTCTTCTATTTTTAATTGATTTAAGATTTGCATACACTAACTAGGAGATTTTAAGATATAATCACTGAGCAGACACATGTGTGCAATGCAAGACAGAAATCAGGATTTTAGAGATTGTTCTGCTTTTAGTCCCTTGTAGCGATTTCGAATTGTTACTTCGGTAACTCCTGCAGCTTCTGCAAGATCTCTTTGAGTAATAGATACGCCATTCTTAACGCAAGACAAGTAAAGTGCCGTTGCTGCAAGTCCCATTGGATCTTTTCCGGCAGATTCTTTACGTTCTTGTGCTTCTTTTAACACCTTAACAGCATATCGTTTGGTTTTTTCAGAAATCTCAAGTTTGCTAGATATTCTTGCAATACACTGAATTGAATCAACTACGGGCATTTTTAATTCCAATTCATGATGAAGTAATCTATAGCATCGTGCAATGTCTTTTCTTTTAACATTTGCAGCATCTGCAACGTCTTTTAGAGTTCTAGGAGTTTCAGTATCTCTACATGCAGCATATAGCGATGCTGCAATCATTGCAGATATAGATCTACCTCTAACTAATTTTTTTTCTAATGCTTTTCTATAAATGTAAGCTGCTTTTTCTAAAACATTTGCAGGAATTGCAACTTTATCTTTTAATTTATTTAAATCGCTAAGAGCTTGTCTTAGATTTCTATCAACCGGTGCATGAACTTGACTTCTGCTATCCCAAGTTCTTAATCGTTCAATAGTGCTTTTCATAGATGTTGATAGTGGTTTTCCTGATGCATCTTTGTTTAGAGGATTAATTACAGTAGACAACCCCATATCATGAATCATCAATGATGAAGGAGCACCAGTTCTTGCAGGATCTGCACCACCATCTTTTTGAAATGATCTCCATTCAGGACCAGACTCTTGAGATTTTTCTGTTATGACATATCCACATTTTCCACAAAATTGTTCACCAGTAACTTCATCAGTAAGCAAGGAATTTTTTCCACAGCGTGCACAAGTAGCATTAACCATATTATTTTCCTGTCCTGTTAATGGAGAAATTTGTTATTGAGTCAATATTGACGATAATTTCTTTGGACATAATTTAAGAGGAAAACTCATCTATAAGAAGTGTGAGTATTTTTAGAGAAAAGTGTCGTATAACTATGCACTAACTGTGATTTCAGGTTCAGACATACCGCCATAACCAGGATCAATAGTTTGTTTGGGATTTAATGACGTATCATGATGACATGCTTTGTTGCAAACAGGACAAAATTTTCTATCTAAAACAATACACTGACAAATATGATTTTTGACATAAGCTTGTGCTGCTTGATTCCATTCTCCAGTCCCATTACAATAGACACATACATTTGTAGATGAGGACCCAACCCCTTTACAAAAATCGCAAACATCATCAGTCATATCTTACCGACACTATTGAGATGAATCAATATATTTGAAGAGGTCAAGCAGAATAAATCAAATAAACCTTTTAAAATATCCCAAAATACAACATAATTATGAAACAAAAGGCAGCATCTAAGAACATCAAAATTTTAGTTGCCAAATTAGGATTAGATGGTCACGATAGAGGAGCTCTCGTATTATGCAGAGCGTTCAGAGATGCAGGAATGGAAGTAATCTATTCAGGACTTTTTGCTACTCCAGATAGAGTTGCACAAATCGCAGAGGATGAAGATGTGGATGCAATTGCCATGAGTTTACTTAACGGAGCGCATGGAACACTTTTTCCAAGAGTAGTTAAGACATTAAAAAAGAAAGGAATCAATGATGTGTTAGTTGTAGGCGGAGGAGTGATTCCAGAAATAGATCATAAAGATCTTATAAAATCAGGAGTAGATCATGTCTTTGGTCCAGGAACACCATTACCAACAATAATTGATCACATTACAACAGGCGTTTCCAAATTAAGAAAAAAGTAACTAAAAAGAACAATTGATATTATAAGATATGTAGGATTTTATTCTATTCCTTTTTCCACTTTAATTTTTCTAATTACTTCTCTGACTAATTCTTCATCCCGGATAACTAATTGTTGTAATTTTTTCTTGTATTCTTCATCCCCCCATTTATCAAGATGAAACATTTCTTTAACCAAATTCACAATTTCAGATTTATTCTTTTGATGATCACGTTTTGCAATATCAGAATCTTCCATAAGGGACTTGCAAAAATTCTAAACTTAAGCGTATTGGAAGTGAGAATATTGTCACCTGTCAAAATGAAGAAAAATGTAAAAAACAGAAAGTTTGTTAAACTTCAAATTTTGAACTAACTCATGGGATACAAAAAAGGCATTCACAAATGTGTAGAATGTGAAAAGAAAAAGAAAGAAAATCCAGAAGATACAGGGATGTGTAGTAAGTGTGGAGCAGCAGAAACACGTCTTGAGAAAACAATATACAAAGAATTACTCGATGATGGAAGTTTTCCTTAAATTACAAAAAGATAGTTAAAACTAGAAAAATTATGTATGAGTAATCATCACAACAACAAAATTATTGTGATTAGAAATTCAAAAAAAGAAAAATTATTCTGTGGAATCAGGCCACATCATTTTACGCATTTCTTTACCAACTTTTTCAATTTGGTGTTCATCATATTCTTTCATGTATTTGTCAAATGCATCTTTACCATTCTTTTGATATTCAGAAATCCATTCGTTGTTGAATGTACCATCTTGAATCATGGTAAGGACTTTTTTCATGTTTGCTTTATTTGCAGAATCCATCACTATTGGTCCACGAGTTAATCCACCATACCTTGCGGTTTCACTGACACGTCTCCACATACCATTAATTCCATACCTTTGAATCATATCTACAATGAGTTTGAGTTCATGTAAAACTTCAAAGTATGCAATTTCTGGCTGATAACCTGCCTCAACTAGGGTTTCAAATGCATTTGTAACCATAGAAGCTGCACCACCACAAAGGTCTGCTTGCTCACCAAACCAATCAGTTTCAACTTCTTCCTTGAAAGCAGTTTTGATTAGTCCAGCTCTTGCACTTCCAATTGCTTTTGCAATACCCAAAGTTCTATCCCAAGCCTTTCCAGTAAAATCTTGTTCAACTGCAACAATTGCAGGAGTACCAAAATTATCTAGATAAGTTTCTCGAACTTTTGAACCAGGGCCCTTTGGGGCAATCATGATTAAATCCACATTGTTTGGGGCTTCAATCCATTTCCAATAAATTGCAGCCGCATGAGAAAACGACAATGCTTTTCCTTCTGAAAGATTAGGTCCGATTTCATCCTTGTAGACTTGACCTTGAATCATGTCAGGAATCAGAATATGAACAATGTCTGCTTGTTTTGTTGCATCTGCAACAGACATTACTTTGTGACCATCAGCTTCTGCCTTTTTCCAGCTATTGCCACCTTCTTTAAGACCAATTATTACATTTAGACCAGAGTCTTTCATGTTGTTTGCTTGTGCATCACCTTGGATTCCATAACCAATTACAGCGATTGTTTGATCTTTAATAGGATCAAGACTGATTTCGGCATCTTTCCATGTTTTTGCCATAATTCTGAGACAGATATTGCAAATAAAAACTATGATTTAGATTTCTATAATTTTCTCACACGAGCGACATTTTACAGTGACCTTTTCACCAGATAGTCTAATGAATCGCTTTGAGCCACATTTGGGGCAAATTGGACAAGAACGTACAGGTTCCACAAATATTCAATCAGTATCGGATTTAATTAAATTAGACTATTGTATGGTACCACTACCAAGGATTCGAATTGTTGAAGATTCAGGTTTTAGAATTACGGCTATCTGTCCTTTTTTGCATACAACAGGTTTTTCAAAAGATAATTTCAAAGGAGATATTGAAGAGAATTTTGCAGCTTTGATTTGGAGTCCAATACTAACAAGACATCCTTGATTTTCAGCAATATCATTTTTGTAAAAAGGGTTTTTTTGAAAATCTAGAACAATTTCAGTTTTTACATCTACTAGTCCTTCTTGCGATATTATATCTCCACGATTAACTTCATCAGGTTTCACACCCTTAACCGCCAGTCCAACCCTTGCAGGACAAACAGATTCAGACACAGGATCATCATGCATCTGAATGGATTTTATTAAAACATCAATTCCTGCAGGATATAGTTTCAAATTATCATATTGCTTTACAGTACCATCAGTCACTTTTCCTAAAATCACAGTTCCAACACCTTTAACATCAAAACAATGATCAATTATCATTTCTGAAGGATTATCATTTGTCAGAGGTTCTAGTTTGTCCATTTCTTCTTTGATTTTATCTTGATCAACTTTTAGATAATTTTCTACAACAGTTCCTTTAATCATCATGTTTAGTTTTGTTTCGTCTACGTCAAAAGTATGTGAAAGAATTCCCTTTTCTTTTTTCAAAGAATCCAAAGCAATTATTTGTTCACCTGTAAATTTATCCAGTTTATCAACATGTAAAATTACATACTCTGCCAAATTAATTGCTTGAAACAAAGGTTGAATCTTATCAGGGAACCCATTTGGAATTACCCATGTTTTGATGATATCAGATTCTTTTCTATCATAAAGAGTAAGATCTGTTTCAGTGCCTTTTTTTCCAAATTCTGATGCAATTTCTTGTTTACCCAAAACTACAAAATTGATAGAACGGACCATAAAATGTCATTTAAAATCAAGTTTATGAAGTTTTGATTTAGATTCTTAATGTTTATGGTGTTTAATACAACTGTCACAGAATTCAGAACCGCACTTATCACATGAGATTAGTTGTCCCGGTCTATACCCAGTAAAACAGTTGTCACAACTAGTTCCATTCATGAAAGTTATAGAATATAGGAATCTAAAAACAATTCTAACAAGGATAGTCAGAAAGATCTACATGTTCATCGTATTTTTCATCTAAAATATGCAGATGATATAAAATAGAGTTATTCGAAGAACCCGCCTGCATTTTCATAATAAGATATGAATTTCATTTTTTGTATAAAACATTAACGTACAAATGATTCTATATGTAGAACCTAAGGGAAAGAATTCAGAACTTGAGCATAACTTGCAAATCTATGATTTTTTGGCATGACTAGTTTTTGACGGTATTTTTTCACAGGCTTTCCAACAGAGCCATTTAACCCAAGAGGACCTTTAACATATTTTTCATGGTTGGCCCAACGAAGGACTTCATCAGTTGGAGCATAATGATTTACAATTTTAGAATTTACAACAGATTGGAAAATTTTTCCATATTTTTTTGATGCAGGAACATCTTCATTAATTGAGGCCCCAAAAAAATATACAGCTTCAACAATTCCATGATTTTCTTTCTTTTTTTCAAGATATTCAAGAGTGCTTAAAATGACTTGAGAACCTAAAGAATGCCCCATCAATCTAATTTTGGTTTTTGGACTAGAGAGTTTAAAGTCTTCAATAAATTTACCAAGATTACGACCATTTTTCTTTGCAATTTTTTGGCCTACTGCAAGAGCGTGTTTTGCATGTTTAATTAAATGTGCACCAGTAGTGTTTGAATCATAGCTATACCCAATTACTGGATACACATATCCTAATTTACGTAGTTGTTTTTTTGCTAAAACAACTTTTGCAACAGCTCCAGAGTTATCATTTCTTAATCCATGAATCATGATGGTGAATTCTCTAGAACCAATTAATTTTTTAAAATCTTTTTTTGGATAAGTGTAATAAGAGTTATTTTTCAGAGTAGTCCCATTAGAAAGATCATAATACCCCCTAGTAGAAATTCTCGGTACAGGTTTCATTGCTACTCAGTTGGACCTAATTGACTTTTGTGTTTCTCAACATCAGATTCTTCAACTTTTGCAAACAATGGAGATGCCTCACCCAACTCATGATTTGCTAAAATTCCCAACTCAGAAATAGCAGACCAAGAAGAATTGGCAACATCACCGTCTAATCCTAATTGATTCCAAATTTTTTGTGATGATTCAGGCATAAAAGGCAGGATTGCAATGGCTAAAGCCCTAGCAGCGTTTACGGATAGATAGACACAGTTTGCGGTACCAGGGCCTTTTTTCCATGGCTCTTTGTGTTGAAAGTATTGATTAAAAAAAGAAGAAAACTCCATAATTTTCTTTAATGCACGATCGAGATGATTTTGTTCCATCAAAGTCCCAACATCAGAAGATAGTTGTTTAATCTTTTGTTCAGATTCTAAATCTTTTTCATCAAAAGAATCAGGTTCTGGAACTGTACCTTCAAATGCTTTTTTAGTAAATCCAAGTGCTCGATTGACAAAATTTCCAAGATTTCCAATTAATTCAGAATTAATTCTTGTAGTAAAGTCATCCCAATCAAAATTCAAATCATCTTGAGAGTATGGATTAATGGACACTAAATAATATCTAAGATAATCAGCAGGATAATATTCTAAGAATTGTTTCAGGCCAATATACCAATTTCTACTTTTAGAGATTTTTTTGGATTGTAATGTAAGATGACCTCGAGTTGGAATATAATCAGGTAATTTGTATTCTGAGTCAATCCCCAATCTCATTGCAGGCAAGAAAAGATAATGATGATAAACAATATCTTTTCCAATGAAATGATAAATATCTGCAGAATTCCAAAATTCTTTTCCATCTATGCCTTTATCGTTTAAAAATTTCAAAGCAGTAGAAATGTATGCCAGATGATTGTCAAACCAACCATAGAAAACTTTACCATCTGCGCCATCAACAGGAACAGGAACTCCCCAAGGAATATCTCGGGTTATATCCCAATCAATTAATCCAGATTTTATCCAATTTTGTACATATTTTTTTACATCTTTTTGTAAATGAGAATTTTCATCTAACCACTTAGATAAAGAATCGCCAAAGTTTTTGAGTTTAAAAAAGTAATGAGTTGTTTTTTCTTTTGTAGGAGGTTGACCACACAAGGAACATTTTGGGTCAGTGATTTCTTCAGGCACACGACCACAGCTTTCACAAAGATCAGAGTATTGATCCTCAGATTTACAGTAAGGGCAAATTCCTTTAACGTACCTGTCAGGGAGAAATTTTTTGTCATGGTTACAATAGAATTGAATTATTTCTTTTTCATAGATATACCCTGAAGCATTTAGTTTTTTGAAAACATCTTGAACAAATGCAATATTTTCAGGAGAACTAGTTTTGTAAAAATAATCAAATGCAATATTAAATGCGGAAAAATCATCATAATCTCTTTTGTTCCAATATGCAACATATTCTGAAGGGGTTTTGCCTTCTTTTTCAGATTGAATAAGAATAGGAGTTCCAAAATCATCAGATGCACATACATAATATGCCTCTACTCCATTTAGTTTCAAAAATCTAGTAGTTACATCAGCAGGAAGGTATGTAGATGCAACATGACCCAAATGAATTTCACCGTTGGCGTAAGGTAATGCGCTTGTAATGATAGCTCTTTTGTTCATTAGATAATAGAGGGAACGAGAATGATCTTAAGAAGTTTACCAGTTATTTGCGTATTTTACTTGCTCAGGAGTCAATTTATCAATTTTAACATCCATAGCTTTGAGAGCATCAACAGCAATTTGTTGATCAATTTCTTCAGGTACGTTGATAATTTTATTTTCCATTTTTTTGTGGTTTTTGAGAATATACAAAACAGATAAGATTTGGTTTGAGAAGGATTGTGCCATTACTTCTGGAGGATGTCCTTCGGCAGCAACTAAATTTGCAAGGCGTCCTTGGCCAATTAGATAAACTCTTTTTCCATTCTTCAAAGTGCATTCATCTAGACTTGGTCTAACTTCTTTTACAGATTTTGAGGATTTTAGTAAAAATTTACTATCAATTTCAACATCAAAGTGACCTACATTACCCATAATTGCACCATCTTTCATTTTCAAAATGTGTTCCTTGCGAATCACACTAGTCATTCCGGTACAAGTAATGAACATGTCACCAATCTTTGCAGCTTGTGACATAGGCATTACTTCAAAACCATCCATGTGAGCTTCAAGAGCTTTTACAGGATCTACTTCAGTGACAATTACTTTAGAACCCATTCCCTGGCATCTAGATGCAACACCACGACCTACCCAACCATAGCCAACAACTACAATACGTTTTGATGCCATGAGTAAATTCATTGCACGTAGATAACCGTCAATAGTACTTTGACCAGTGCCATATCGATTATCAAACATATGTTTTGTATATGCCTCATTAACCAAAATTACAGGATAGCGAAGCTTGCCCTGATTTTCTACAGCTCTAATTCTGGTAACACCAGCTGTTGTTTCTTCTGTAGCCCCAAGGATTTTCATATTTTTGAATCGTTTATCAAAATGAGCTTTAATGTTCATATCAGCACCATCATCTGTCAGAATGGTAGGTTTGTGTTTTAGAACTTGATCAATACACCAATCATATTCTTTGACAGATTGACCATGCCAAGAATAAACATGAATTCCTTGAGATGCAAGAAATGCTGCAATATCATCTTGTGTGGTAAGAGGATTTCCGCCACAGCATGCAACTGTTGCTCCTAATTCTTTAGCACCCATAAGCAAAACAGATGTTTCCTTCGTAATATGAAGACAGAAACCCAAAGTAATTCCTTTAAGAGGTTTTGATTTTTTGTATCGATTAATAGTATTATCTAAAATTTGCATATGTGATCTTGCCCATTCATAAGACAGTTTTCCATCTTTGATCAATTTTGGGCTAGACTTTACTTTACTCAATAGTTTGAGGAGTAAAAGTCGATATAAAATCCTATCATGCGAATGTAAATAAATGACAAGAATCTCAAAAACATATTGACTTGGAAGAAAGTTGCAGACAAAGGTGCAGTAGAAGCAGGAAAAGGAAAAGCTTTCAAAGTAGATGGAAAACAAATCGCAATTTTCAATCAGGACGGATACCATGCAATGGATGATCTGTGTGTACATCAAGACGGATCAATTGCACCAGGCAAACTAGATGGAGATATTGTGGAATGTCCACTTCATTTTTGGCATTATAATATCAAAACAGGAGAATTGACAGATTATCTAAAAGATGTTAAACTTGAAACATATCCAGTAGAAGTCAGAGATGATGGCATCTATATTGACATTTAAAAAATTCATGTAAATTTAAAAAATTACCTAATCATTTTAGCCGTTAATTATGTAATATTACAGATAGACAAAAAAGAACATTTTCCAAAAACGGAATATTCGCAGTCATCTTTTATTTGAAAAAAACAATCTAAAGTGTTGAAAAAACAGATAATATTTTCGATTCTAGTTGGAATTTTGGTAATAGGACTAACACAACATTCACTCTCAGAAGAATCTAAGGACATATCTCGTATCAATGTAATTGGTGAAGAGTTTCAGCAACCGACAAAATATGAACCACAACAAATCAAAATTGTAGGTCATGTTGCAGATTATTCTAGAGGAGAAAAAGTCAACATAGTTATGATTAAACCAAACGGAATGGAAGAAGAAATCAACACCTTTGCTTCAAAGAGGGGAAATTTTCAAACATTAATCCAGATCACAGAGGATTCGCAGATAGGCATTCATGAATTAATTTTAAAATACCAAAATGAAGAAAAGGCATTTACATTATTCGAAATATTAGAAAATTAAATGCAAAGAGAAGGGACAAAACTCCCCTCCCTTGTGCTAGGTATGGGTTATGTTGGGCACAGATTATTCTGTAATATTACTAAACAAAATTAGTATTTGGAATAATGTGTGTTCAAAATGAACTTTTTTCTTTCAATTTGAAGAAGGAATTTTATTCTCACAAATTACTAAAACCAATTGTTGAATCAAAATATTGTAGATGAAATTAAAAACCAAGATTATGCAAAAATTACTGAAAAAATAGAATCTTTTCTAAATGAAGAAATTGAAAAAAATAAGGCCAAAGGAGTAATTTTAGGATTAAGTGGAGGCATAGATTCTGCAGTACTTGCCTATATTTGCAAGAGAAAATTGCAAGAAAAAACACTTGCATTAATCATGCCAGATACATCTGTTACACCAAAATCAGAAACTGAAGATGCACTCAAGATGATTTCACTGACAGGGATAGAATACAAACTAATCGACATCAAGCCCATTGTAAATGAATACTCAATGTATATTGAACCAAACGAAAAAGCAAAGGGGAATTTAAGAGCAAGGGTCAGAACAAATATTTTGTACTATTATGCAAATGCTAAAAATTATCTTGTCTTAGGCTCAAGTGATAAAAGTGAATATATGATTGGATATTTCACAAAATTTGGTGATGGAGCATCAGATATCACACCAATAATTTCATTATACAAATTACAAGTTAGAGAAATTGCAAAATATCTTGGAGTTTCTGAAACCATCATAAACAAAAAAAGTAGTCCTCATCTATGGAAAGATCATGAGGCAGAAGAAGAATTAGGAATCCAATATGAAGAAATTGATTCAATTCTGTTTTGTTTATTTGAAAAAAAACTATCAATTGATGAAACTGAAAAAATTACAGAAATAGACAGAAATACCATAGAAAAAATTCATCAATTGCATAAAAACAGTGAACATAAAAGATTGCCACCACAAAAACCAAGTAGAGAATAAAATGAAACTTCAAGACACATTATCAAAATCAGAACAAGAAGTAGACATTTCAAAAAACATCAAAATCTATCTTTGTGGGGTTACAGTATATGATGAATCGCATATAGGACATGCAAGAACAATCATAATTTTTGATGTTCTAAGAAAATACCTGGAAAGTAAAGGAATAGACATCGAATTCATTCAAAATTTTACTGATGTAGATGATAAAATAATCAAGAGAGCAAATGCCGAAAATAAAACAGCAGAAGAAATTAGTAAAAAATACATTGAAAATTATTTTCTTGACTTTGACGGCCTAAATGTAAAACGCGCAACAAGATATCCAAAAGCAACAGAACACATTAAAGAGATCATACAATTTATTGAAAAATTAATTCAAAAAGAAGTTGCATATGTGACAAAAAACGGTGTTTATTTTTCAGTATCCAAATTTCCAGAATATGGAAAACTATCCAAAAAGAAAATAGACGAGCTTCAGTCAGGGGCAAGAATTGAAGTGGATGAAGAAAAAAAAGACCCTCTAGATTTTGCAGTATGGAAATTATCAGATAAAGAACCCACATGGAATAGCCCATGGGGAGAAGGAAGACCAGGATGGCACATAGAATGTTCAGCCATGAGTATAAAGTATCTTGGAGAAAATTTTGACATTCATGGAGGTGGACGGGATCTTATTTTTCCACATCATGAAAATGAAATAGCACAATCAGAATCATGTACAGGAAATCAATTTGCAAAAATTTGGATGCATGTAGGAATGGTAACCATTGAAGGAGAAAAAATGTCAAAATCGATTGGCAATGTAAAATCAATAAAACATGTGTTAGAAAATTGGGGTCCCAACATAATCAGATTATTCTGCTTATCAGGTCATTATTCCAAACCAATAGATTATTCTGAAGAATTACTAAAAGAGAATTTAATTAAATGGAGACAAGTTGAGACCAGTCATTATGAGTTAATACATGCAGACAACAAAAATAGTGAAAAAAGTGACGAATTAATTCAAAAATTGAGTACAGATTTTGATAATGCATTAGAAAATGATTTGAACACTCATCTAGCATTATCAGCATTTTTTCAACTAGTGAAAGAACCTAACAGATTGGCAGCTGAAGAAAAACTAGGAAAAGAAAATGCACTTAAAATCAAAGCAGAACTGAAAAGAATGTCAGATATTTTAGGATTGGAAATACCAGAAATAACTAAAGAAGAAAAACAAGAAATTGATGAACTAATTCAAAACAGAGAGATAGCAAGAGAAGAGAAAAACTATCAAAAAGCAGATGAAATAAGAGACAAATTAAATGAAATGAACATAGAATTAATTGATCACAAAGGAAAAACAGTATGGATGCGTAAAGAAAAGATACAAGCTGAAAAATAAAAAAATTAAGGATTAATCATTTCTAATTTATCCCCAATTCGGTCATAGTAGCCATTGATTTCCATTGCAGAAATGTTAAATGTTGCAGAAACTAAATCTCCAACTTTAGCATTACAATTTGGAACAACAACAGAATGTCCAATGACGGATTCGCCCACACAGCCATAATCAGTTATAGCAATAACGGTCACGTTTTCAGTAACAGATGTAGGAATCAAATTCCAAGGAGTTATCGTAAACACAAGTGTTACTGAAACAGCAATAGCTAAAATTGCCATAAATTTTAACTGTGGAGTTTTTTGATTTGTTGTTTGTTGCATTTTTCCTTACTGTTAATTACACAGTATTGAATATAATCTAGAGGTAATTTTTTAACTAGTGCCAACTAAAATCAAACAAAAATAGTTTAAGGTAGTTTACAATCACATTTTTTATTTTTTAAAATGTTGATTTGCTCATTAATAGAATGAACAAAAGAATTCTGAATAGATTTACCAGTTGCTTTTTGTTTGTCAAGGGGACTTTTGTGCAAATATCCCCTAGAATTCATCTCTGAGACCAATTTTTCATGTCTAAGATATAGAGCATTTAGTTTTCCTTTCCACCTAAGGGTTTCGGGATGTTTTGAATAACCTTTTTTCTTTTCTGTAATTATAGACCACATAGCATGTAATTCTCGATGTTCGCCTAACAAATGATTTCTACAAAGCAAATCAGGAGAAACATCCCAAATTCTCATCGATTATAATTTTTCAATTACATATATGAATAAATTAGAAAACATACACTAGTGGTAAGTTTTTATCAATTTTAAAATTAAAAAAAAAGCTTTAGCTAAGTTTGAAAAAATACGCATAAAAAAATTAGGTTCATCTAATTAGGAGAATCTAATTTTAGAGGAGTTTAATAGAATTAAACAACAATACAATACATGAATGCATGGAGCAAATTTTGGCAATGGTATGAAAATAAAATATTAGGCAGTGTGATTTTAATTGCAATCATACAATTCATTCAAGTGCCACATATGATTTGGAACGCCGATATGATGTTAGAAACAGGAATCGTTTCAAGAGTTCATCCAATAATCGACTGGTTCTTGTACGGAGTGGATTTGATTGAGATTATTTCAATTATTAATGTAGGAATGATCATGTACAGTTTGATCAAAAAGAGATCTGAAAAGAAACAGATCACAAAAAAGGCATAAGCTATTCTTTTGCATTCCAAATAACACGCTGAGGGAAGGGTATTTCAATTCCTGCTGCGTCTAAAGCATTCTTAGCTACCTTCAGTAATTTAGGACCTACTTGATCCCAATCATCTCTTGGATGCCATACTAAAATTTCAATATTTACACTTGAATCTGCCAATTCATTTAGTCGAAATTCAGGTTTGGGCAAGGTCAACACAAAACTCATTGAATTACGAATTGCTTTTTCAAGAACAGAAATTGCACCGTCAATATCTTCTTTATATGCAATTCCAATAATAGCTTCTGAACGTCTTACAGGGGTAGAACTCAGAGATCGAATATTAGATGTAAAAAAAGATTCATTGGGGATTCTGATAATCGTCCCATCAAATTTTTTTACACGAACAGAAAATGTACTAATGTCTAGTAGCGTACCAGATACATCAGAACCAGGGATTTCGATTTTGTCACCCTGTTTAGCTGGTTTTTCAATCATCAAAAAGATTCCAGAAATCAGGTTAGACACTACAGATTGGGTTGCAAAACCAATAACAACACCAAATATTCCTCCTGCAACTAGTAAACCAGAAAAATCAACACCTGTTGTAGATGTAAAAACTAAAAATGCAATTATAATAATTCCAAAATAAATTAACTTGCCAAAATTTTTTGCAGAATCTTGAGGTAATTTAGGAGCATAATATTTGGAAAAAATTAATCGGACAGTTCTTGCAACAATTACTCCAACTGCCATAATTATTCCACCTATGAGTAACGAGAGGACTGTCAATCCGCCAGTAATTTCAATTTCAGATAGACTTTGTAAAAATTCCAAAACCAAATCAATCAACTCCCATGTCTATAGCTTTATTGTGTTCAGCTCGTTCATATGTTGGAGAAATTGTCCAATCAGTTTGGATAGGTAAAGGGTGTCCATCGAAAATTTCCAGAGTTAGTTTTTTCTTTAAGATAGTAGTCAACGTATCAAATATTGCTTTTGTGTCTTTATAGTATAAGGAATGCTCAGTGATAGGAAAAACAAGTTTGCTAATAGTTAAACCTCTAGACAAGTCATTTTTAAGATTAATTTTCATCACGCCATTTATGTATGGAATAGATGAATCATGCGATTCAACTATTTCAGAGTGAGCATATTTACACAAAGTTCCAGATTCAGGGGAACCATATAGACAAAATCTAGAGTCATTAGGATTACAAGTAAACCAATCCAGAGATTCATGTGTTTCACCATTAATCAAAAAAACACCAATTTCAATAGGACAATTTACAAAAACATCTGCAGATGAACCACTAGAGAGGAAAATAGGAGAGCCAATATCCAAATACAAATAGTTTGTTCTTCGTGCAGGATGATTTAATGGTCTGATAGGAGTAATTTCGAGAGTCAAAACTGAAGAAAATGTGGGAATAATTTTTTCAACGATGTTATCTTCAGCATCTAGTTTTTCATAAGAGAAAACATTTTCTCCAATTTTGTTGATTTTGATCTTAGTTTTGGGAAATATGAGTTCCAAAGAAGTATCTATAGTATATTTACCATAAGCAGAATATTCGGAATTAGTGTCATCATCACCCATGTTCTCAACGTTATAGTAACTTGAATTTATTCTATCGTTTTTAGAAATCATGCCATTTAACAAAATAAAAAAAGATTTGGAGATTTACTCCAAATCTAATACTATGTTAGTACTTCCAAACGGTTCATTAATTCTGAATTGATATGTTTTTGAAGGATCATATTCAAATTCAGTTCCACCATACCCAATGTTTGGTCCAAAGAGAATATTAAATTCTCTAGAATCACCAGGGTTAAGTACTATTTCACCACTAGTAAAATCCATTCCAGAATACTTGTATGCTTTTGAGCCATCCCAAACATCATAGCTGCAAATAGAAGGACTTGTACAGTGAAGAGCAGTAATTTCTGAACTAGTATTCTCAGCTAACATACGAATTGATAAAATAGGTTGGCCAGAAGGACGAACTTCAAATTCATTTCCTTCAGAATTTAACCCATACCAATAGTATGTAATTGGTCCAAGAACAAATTTTTCAGCATTGGTTTTGTATTTGTATAAAGCAATTTCTTTCTTAATGGGTTTTTCACAATCTAGTCTTTTGTATCCAACTTTAATTTCAGAACATTTGTCCAATTTGGATTCTAATACGGATAATTCAGAATCAAGATTTCCAGGGTTATAGGAAATTTGTTCTGAATTTACAGATACAGAGACAAATCCAGATTTTATCAAATGTTGAATGCCATTTACAAATTCAGCATCAGAAATGATTCCATCTGCCCACCAAGCTGCATTGTTCTTTACCCATTCAGGCACCTTATCAGCTACTTGTGAGGATGTTGTTGTTGGAGGTACTTTTATGATTCCATCTTTAATTAAAAATGATATTCCAGTAAGGAATTCAGATTCAGAGATGGTTCCATCTGCCCACCAAGCTGCATTGTTCTTTACCCAACCAGGAACTTCTGCATGGGCAGTAGAAATGGTTGAAGCAATCATCAGAATTGCTGCAATTGTAGTTATTGCGGTTTTCATTGAGTTTTTTTTTCATTAATGATATATAAGCTAGTGCCAAATTAACAACTAGTGGTAATTTTTTATGTTGTTTGTAAGCATAGTGCCAAATAGAAACAAGAGAGATGTGGCTTATATGCAAATTAAAAACAACATGAAAAGTATTGAAAAAACAAGGAAAAATTCATACAGAAATAATCCCAGTGTCTGAAAAAAACATCATTGCGTATGTATTAGACAGATTCAAGGATGTAAAAAATGAAAAAAAAATGAAGAAACTAGTAACATTTCAAACCACTAACAAATACATGATCATGTCACATGATCAAGAAGAGTTAAAGAAACTAGGAAACATTGTAGCAAGTAATAAAAAAATTAAATTTCAAGAAATTTTAAACGAATATGAAACACATCTGAAAAAAGCATTATACAACAAACCAACAATCAAAAAACACAGCAATGTAATATTACATATTTTCGGATATTTTTCAAATCATTTCAATCAACAAGAAAAAGAGAAATTTTTTGATTTGCTGACTAAATTCAAAAAAGAAAAAATTACAATTGGAGAGATTCTTGCTGAAATTAATCCCATAATTTTTCGATTTAATAATACATATCTTGCCAGTCAAACATATTTTCTGCTATATGCAAACCCAGAGCCAGGAAATTTGTTTAAATAAAAGCAAGTAAAGAACTCAAAAAAAATCAGAAATTGTTTTTTGTCTCATTAATTCAGCAATTTTCCCGTGTGAAAGCCATTCGAATTTACTTATACTCATCTTGTTACAAGCCAAAGTCAAAGCATGTTCAAAATTGTTTGCAATAATAGGAGGACAGTTCATTGCATTACGAATACCCTCTCTAACTTGCCATACACCAACAGGAATTGCATATTCAGGCCTGATTTCTCTTAAAATTACAACGCCAGCTTGGATTTTCATTTCTTTCAAATACTCTAAAACACCTAATTTTGCTGCAAAATAGGCACCAGCAATAGCAGGGGGATGATCAATACCACGAGCATCCTCATGATCAGAGCCAAATCCTAAAACACCATCAGAGTACCAAGCCTCAATCATTTCATAGACCCATCTATGTGGAAAAAGAACAACCGTGAAAATATTTCCCAAGTGTTCATATGAAAAAACTCTGTGAGAATCAATCAAACTATAATCTAAAATATCCTCAGTAAGAGACTTGGAGATTATATCATCAGTTGCAGTAATGCTCCATTTTGTTGGAACTAATTTTCTTTTGTGGCCCAGCATTCCGATGCTAAAACATTTTTGTATTTTTGAAATTTCAATTCCAGAATCATAGAGATTTAGTACAGCATCTTGTGCTTTCAAATCTTTATCGTAGAATACTTTTTCTATATCTTTGATCGAAGAAGAATTGGTAAATTTTGCAGATTTGATTTCGCCTAAAGGACCAAATGGGGAACTTTCACCATCCAATGAAATATTTGGAGAAGTAGGTTTATGAAAAATTAAGTCAGAGTCAATAGGGCGTGAAGACATTGTTACTTCTTGAAGATTTTCAATATACCTTCCCTCGGTTTGATCAATTGATATTTTTTGTATGCCTCTTACCAAATTAAGTCTAAAATTAACAATGTCTTCCAAGGATTTTCCCGTCCATTTTTCAGGATTGTCAAGTAAGCTCGTATCTCCATGCATTGGAGGAACCATTGGACCAACAAGAACTTTAGGATAATTGTATGAACCTACAAATACAGAAGGAGGACTTGTTCCACTTACAGAATCAGATGAGAATAAATTTCCATATTTGGAAAGAGTCTCATGCCATTTAGATAAAATTCCATTACGGATATTTTGTGAATCAGAAGTCATGTTTTTTGTGCCTAAAATATGCCTATTAAGTTGCCTAATAATAAAAATTGATGAAAAGTGAACATATGATGTTTAAATGATAATTGTAAACACCAAAGTATGATACCAAAAAGAATTGTTTCATTTTTACCAAGTGCAACTGAATTATTATACGAATTAGAAGAGCAAGATAAAATTTTTGGAGTGACACATGAATGCAGATATCCACAAGAGGCATCTTTAAAACCCAAGATCATCAACACCGTAATTAATTCTGAA
This sequence comes from Nitrosopumilus sp., assembly GCF_025699255.1. Taxonomy (NCBI): domain Archaea; kingdom Thermoproteati; phylum Nitrososphaerota; class Nitrososphaeria; order Nitrosopumilales; family Nitrosopumilaceae; genus Nitrosopumilus; species Candidatus Nitrosopumilus sp. Next base: position 233,831 of record NZ_JAILWA010000001.1, read on the forward strand.
AAATTATCCAGTAAAGAGATCAATTCAACTACATGTAAATTACTAAATGAAGGTAAAGATATTTTTGTTTTAAATGAAGCAAATTTGAAAAAAGCAAATCCAGATATGATAATTTCTCAAGAAACATGTGAAGTGTGTGCAGCATATACTAATCAAGTAAATAACGCAGTAAAAATTCTAGATACAAAACCAATTGTGTATTCCATGGACCCTCACAACATGGATGAAATTATTGAATCAGTAACAAAAATGGGAGAAATTTTAAACTGTAAAGAAAAAGCTGGACAAATAACAAATTTGCTTGAAAAAAGAATTAGACATATTCAAAATAACAAAGGTCTAAAAAAACCAAAAGTAGTAGCAATCGAATGGATTGAACCATTTTTTACTGCAGGGCATTGGATTCCAGAGATGATCGAAATAGCAGGAGGGACAAACATGATAAGCCATCCAGGAGAGCATTCAAGACGATTAGACTTTAAAGAAATTGAAGAAGCAAATCCAGATATCATCATCTTAATGCCATGTGGTTTTGACATCCAACGAACAATTTCTGAGTACAATGAAACTCTAAAAAACAACAACAGATGGAGAACATTGAACGCATTTAAAACAGGTCAAATTTATGCAGTAGATGCAAATTCATTTTTTAGCAAACCCAGCATTAGAACAATTGACGGAACTGAAATTCTTGCCAAAATCATACATCCCAAAGAATTTGTTAATGTAAAAATTCCCGAGAAGGCATTTGCACATATTGGAAATAACTAAGCCTAGGCTCAGAAATAAGACTGTCACAATACAATACATACTACTTGTTATGTCCATATTTGGAAATAATATGCTATGACAAGAAATTTTGCAGGAGACAGCAACATAGACAATTTGTTAAAAATGACAAATGATCTAATGTTTAAATTAAAAAAAGAAATATCCTAAAAATCTGGATTAGATAGGTTTTCCTTTGAACTGATAATCTATCACTTTATGGAATAAATTATGCGAAGCAATCACAGTAATTATTGCAACTACAATTCCAACAAAATTTCTAATAGTCATTAACTCATTGGGTTGTGAAGCAATCAAAGAAGTTTGAAAGACCACATAGAAATTATCAAACAACCAAAAAGCCAGAGTCACCCAAGATAAAACTCCAGAAATAAAATATCCTAAACGAGTTTTTTTTCTAATGAAAAGTATAGATGTAAAAATAGTAGCGTACCACACAAAAGAAGCAAACAACCAAAAAGAATGATAGTCTTCAGGTCGATCATCTAACCAATAGTATGATGTTCCAATTAATGCTAAAATAATTAATGAAATTTGTATAATTGTTTGATTTATTTTAAAACCAGTTTTTTCTTCTTTCAATTCTAATTTGGGAGGAAATAATTCCATTTCTTTTGTAGCTATATCGATAGAATCATGAACAGTTTTTAGTTTGTTTGGAATAATTTTTGTAATTTTCTCATTAGTTACAACTGTATCATGTACAAGACTATCAATAAGAGGTCTTGCAAGGGATGCTTTAACTGGTGTTATCAGATCAACCCAATAAGAAGAAAGTCGAGTTGTTAGAAAAGGAATTTGAAGTACAAACAAATGCTTGTTCAAGTATTTAGCATAAAGTCTCATCAATTCTTCGTAAGTCATTTTTTCAGGACCGCCGATTTCAAAAATTTCTCCTATAGTTTCAGGTTTTGCAAGACATTCAGCCAAATAAAAAACGACATCATCAACTGCAATAGGTTGTGCCATGGATTTCACCCATGAGGGACAAACCATTACAGGCAATCTCTCTACCAGATAACGCAGCATGGCATAAGAGCCTCCTTGCGCACCAATAATCAAAGATGCTCTAAATTCAGTTACAGGAATGCTACCAGATGCAAGTATTTCACCCACCTCCTTCCTACTTTTCATATGAGGAGATAAGTCTAGACTATCATTTACTAATCCACCAAGGTAAATGATTCGTTTGACCCCAGCTTTTGTTGCAGATTCAAGAAAGTTTTGAGCTTGAATTCTTTCACGGGATGCAAACTCTTGCCATTGATCTTTATTTCCTTCCATAGAATGCAACAAATAATATGCAACTTCTATTCCTTTCATTGATTCATATAATTGGTTTTTATCAAAAACATCAGTTTGTACATATTTGATATTTTTTGTGTTAGGTATTTTTTTTCTTGTTAAACCAGTAACAGTATATCCATGAGAAGTAAGTAATGAGATTAATCTAGAACCGATAAAACCGGTTGAACCGGATACCAATATAGAAAAAGGAGAGGATTGAGCAATCAAATTACTTGATAAAATTTGTTTCATTATTATCTTAGTGTCCCTAGTTGTTTTTGTTGTTTAACTCTTAATCCAAATACAATCACAACAGAACACATATCAAACAAAGATGCCTCCCTTCAAAAATAAAATTGAACAAATGTGTTGCTCATCATCGCTCAGCATGTTATTGTTCATGAACTATTTTTTCTATCAAATTATTTAAACTAGTGTTAATTAAAATAGCTAGTGGTAATTAATAACTTTTTAAAAATAATATAGGCACATAAAAATAAAAATGAGTACATATTGGCACTATAAAATTATTTTAGCACCAGTTAAATACCATATAAAAAAACAACGAATATGGTATATATCAGAGCCAAAAAAGTAAAATCGGATCAATACCTATATTTGGTAAAAAGTGTATGGAATTCTAAAAAAAAGACATCAAAACAAGAGATTGTAAAATACCTTGGAAAGGCAACTGATGTGATTAAAGATGACATCCCAATAGAATACAGAAACGATCCTAAAGTATTGTCAGTACTAGCATCATTTAATCCAAAAGATATTAAAAAAAGAGAAGAAGCTACAAGGAAATCAAAAAAACAAATTTATAAAAAATTGACAGAAGGAAATATTGAAGAATGCGTTAAAATCTATGAAGAATATGTTAAAATTTTTAATGCTTCAGATTTCTTTGATAAAATTTTAAAACCAGTAATGTATGATATTGGAGAAGATTGGTCAAGTAACAAAATAAGCATTGCAACGGAACATGTAGCTAGCAACATTGCTCAGACATTAGTTAAAATTATCATGGACAAAGTTTCAGGTTCATCCAATAAGAAAAAAATCCTCATATGTGTTCCGTTAGGAGAAGAACATCATTTAGGATGTGATGTGTTGGAAACATATCTTACAATAAAAGGATACAAAGTTTACAACATGGCAACATCAATGCCTACAGAATCAATAATTAATTTCATTGAAAACAACAAACCAGATATTGTATTCATATCCATAACACTCTCAGACAATATTTCTGCAGGTCAAAGACTAGTAAAAAAAATACAAGCAGAGTTTTCCATTCCAATTTTGGTTGGAGGATATGCAATGCAGAAAGAAAAAATTCCAAAATTTGATGCCAAAGTAATTTCAAATGTAAATTTGGACGAAATGCCCAAAATCATCAGAACAACATAACAAATATTAGAAAAAACACACTAGTGCCAAAAAATAATCAAATATACAAAAAACAACTACATATTAGCACTAGATTAAAAAATTTTGCCGCCTTAAATAATTCAAACAGATAATCAAAATATGATATCAGAATTAATACATCAAAAAAACTGTAAAAAGAACAAAGTGATCACAGACATACACACAGGAGAAGTAGCATGTAGTACTTGCGGAGTAGTATCATTAGAAAAAATGATTGATGTTAACGCAGAAATTAGTGGCCTTAGTGCAGAGGATTTTCAAAATAATTCTAGACTAGGCATGAAAACATCATTGAAAATGGCAGATAGAGGGCTATCAACAATAATGGAATCTCAAGATAAAGATGTTACAGGCAAATCATTGTCAAATGAAAATCGCAGAATGTTTTACCGTTTGAGGATGTGGGATAGAAATAGTCGTTCTGCAATATCTGTTAAATCGTTTCAAAAAGCATTTACACTGTTAGACGGAATAAGTTCAAAATTAGCTTTGCCAGAATCAGTGGTTGAAGAAACAGCATATTTATTTCGAAAAATTGCTGCTAAAAAAATTCTTGCAGGAAGATCAACATCATCCATGTTATGTGCGACAGTTTACATTACATGTAGATTATCAGACACTCCAAGAACACTACAAGATGTTGCAAATGCAGGAAACATAAAAAAGAAAAATTTGCAAAGAATATACAGATTTTTAGTAAAAGAGTTAGATTTACACCCTGATGTGTATAATCCAAGTGAATTCATTACAAGAATAGCAAAAGCAGTGAAGTTATCAGAGAAAACTGAAAGGCTAGCTTTTAAAATTTTAAATCATGCATCAGAGAAAAATATTTCAACTAGTAAAAATCCAATGGCAATGGCAGCTGCTGCAATTCATTTAGCTGCATCAATAAATGAAGAAAGAATTTCTCAGTTAAAAATTTCAGCAGCTTCTGGTATTAGTGCAGTCACCATAAGAGACAGAACTAGGGAAATTAAAGAAAAGATAGGAGGTGAGATTTATGGGTAGAACATGTAGAGGTATTTGCCTAATGCATAAAGCAGAACCAGTTCCAAATAAAATTAGATATGAAATTGGGCAAAAACGATGTACATTCTGTGGCATATTTTTGAATGGAGAAGACACACGTTGTATTTGTTGCAAAGCAGTGTTAAGGACAAAGCCAAGAAGTAGAAAACGAGGATAGTTATTTTTTTGTTGCACTGACGAGAGATACAACATCCCTATCTCTTAGTTGATAATCAACAGGCAATCTAAGATTATATCTCAAATCTTTGCCATAAAGCAATCCTTTGGTTAAATCAGTATGAATTTCTTTTGCAAGATCACTAATAGTTGCTCCATCTTTTAACAATATTAAATCAGGCAATACACGACCTTTTTTGTCCGCCAAATTTTTTTCGTCAGCTACGGGATAAATAGAATTCATCTTGAGTAATTTGAATACGGCTACATTTATTGCAAATTGAACACCGGTTCTCATGTATTCTCCCATGATGCCTTTTTTGATAAAATCAAGTGCATTGATTTGTTTTTTGTTTAGTTCATCAGATTTGATTATTTCAAAAGTTTCTGAGCCAGGCGAATACTTAATCAAGCCTTTCTGTTCAGCACGTCTAAGAACAAATTCACTGTCGCCACTAACAGGTATAACTATTGAATCGTTATATCGTTCTCTCAACCGAACAAAATTTTTGTCAGCGCCATCAACATCAACTTTGTTTGCAACAATCAATGTAGGTTTAGAGATTTTTCTAAGATGTGATGCAAATTTCTTAGTATCCGTCATATCAAAATTATCAAAATGTTTTTCTTCAAGATCAGTAGCATGAAAAGTTTCTTTTACATGTGATTTAGTTACACCAATACCACGATAAAGATCAGTAAGTGCATCTAAAACATCAGAACCACCTTTAATTAATTTAGAAACTTTGTCCCTATTTCCTTCCAAGATTTTATGATACCACATGATTAATTCTTCTTCAATATCAGCAAAATCAGATATGGGATCACCAGTACCAGATTCAGTTATTTTTCCAGTAGAATCAATGCCACCAGAAGCATCTACCACATGTAGCAGTGCATCAGATTGTGCGGCAATGGATAAGAATTGATTACCAAGACCTTTACCCTTCCAAGCATCTTTTATGAGACCAGGCAAATCAATGAGTTCAATTGGAATATACCTCCAACCATCAAGACATTTAGAATTATTAGGATTGTCTTGAATTTTAAATTCATGATGTACACATAGAGATATGGCATGAGCTATTCCAGATACGGGAGATTTAGTAGTAAAAGGATATGAAGAAATTTCTTCTGAGGATAACGTTGCGGAATTAAAGAAAGTTGTTTTCCCAGTATTAGTTTTACCAATTAATCCAATCTTGATAGGCATGAAAAGATTATCAGTTCAGAATATTTATCTTTGCCTAGCAATCCACAGATTTTTTCTTTTTAATTTTTTCTAATGTTTGAGTTAATTCCCGAATTGCCCATTCAATATCAGAAACATCCTCATCAGAAAGGGAAGATTTCCATTTGTCCAAAACACTATTTGTTATTTCAGAACAATTGTAAACTAAATTCCAATAAGGATGATGTTCTGCAGTAGTATAAGCAAGCTCTGTAATATCATTGAGACCGTTTTGTGCTCTAGATAAAGAAGAAATTTTCTCACCAAGTATTTTTACAATGTCATTTTCAAGATCTTTTTCTATTTTCAAAGGGACATTTTGGTTTTCATATTTTTTTACAAATTCCAATAAATCATGATAAAAATTTTCAAAAGTAGTCATCTGGACAATCTCTGATGCTCAGCCAACATACATCGATTAAAAATGACTTTAATTCCAGCTTTTTTTGCGAGTTCTTCTGCTTCAGAATTATGGATGCCTTCTTGAAGCCAAATCACTTTAGGTTTTTTCTTTATTGCATCCTGTATAACAGATAATACCTGATCAGAAGGCCTGAAAACATCAACAATATCTATATCTTCATCAATTTCAGAAATTGAACTATAACATTTTTTCCCTAAAATCTCATCAGTTGTGGGATTTACAGGTGTAATATTATATCCATTCTCCAAAAGATATTTTGGTACATAATGAGCAGCTTTTGAAGAATTTTTAGACATTCCAACAACAACCACTTTATTTAATGAAAGAATTTCACGAATTTGTTCATCAGATGAAGGATCTTGCTCCATAAAAGTTACACAAAGATGCAGAATATAATTTTTGAAAATAGTTTACCATACGAATAATTTTTTAGTCGTAATTAAAAACAAGAAACATGGAATCAGAACCTAAAGATCTCATAGTTTTAGGAGCAATAAAAAGAGGTGCTAAAAAATTTGACAAGATACAGAAAATGACTCAAATTGAACCTGAGGAATTAAACAGTATTTTAGAACAACTAGAAAACAGAGGTTTCATCAAAGCGGAAGAAAAAAAAGGTTGGTTTGGGAGGAAAATAGAAATTTCTGCAACGGAAAAAGGTTCCAACGAATTAGACGAAAGAATTCACGAATTACAAACAAAATGGGAACAAATGTCACTATTATACAAATCAGGAGATAAAGAGAAGCTAAAACAAGAAATGGAAAATAACAAATCAATAATTCCATCAATGATGTTCTTTGGAATAATGGATATGATGATGTTTTCAATGATGTTTAGTATGATGGGAATGGCAATGTCAGATTATGTTGCACCTGAAAACATGCCAGAAGTAAATGATGGAGGCATGGATGATGGCAGCATGGATGATGGCAGCATGGATGATGGCGGATTTGATTTCGACATAGGATTCTAGTTTGTGTTTTATACTCGAAATGAAAACAAATCATAGTTGACATACAATTCTTTTGATAACCCAGGATTAGTCAAAGTACTGACATTTTTACAATCTCACAATACAGAATATCTTTCAGGTCAAGATTTGAGTGATGTTTTACGAATAAGCCGAGTTGCAGTTTGGAAACATATCAAAAAAATCCAAGAGTTAGGATACATTGTAGAATCAAAACAAAAACTAGGATACAAGCTAATATCAAATTCGGAATTGTTGTTACCATGGGAAATTACTTCAAATTTGAAAACAAAAATTATTGGTCAGCAGGCATTTTATTTTGATTCAATAGATTCAACTCAAAATCAGGCATTAAAAATGACAGAAGAACCCAACATCAACGGAGCTGTTATAGTTGCAGCAAAACAAACGGGAGGGCGAGGAAGAGATGGAAGGAAATGGATGTCACCAAAAGGGGGAATATGGATTTCAATCATATTGAAACCAGAATTTGACATATCAATTACAACATTATTTCCAATAGCATCATCGCTTGCATTATCAATTGCAATTGAAAAAACATTTTCCATTAAACCAGAATTGAAGTGGCCAAATGATTTGACAATCAAAGGTAAAAAAGTAGCTGGAATGTTAGTAGATGTGTCGTTAGAGTCAAACAGAATTGAGAATTTAGTTTTGGGAGTAGGAATAAATTTTGATGTGAACGTAAAACAAATTGAAAAATCTCTCAAAGGAACTGCAAATTTTTATGGAATTGCATCGCTTAGTGATCAAAATCAAAAAGTAAAACCAATACAATTAGTTCAAACATTCTTGGTAGAATTGGAAAAAATTTACAAGAATCTAAACTCCAAAAAAATTAAAGAAATCATAAATGAATGGACAATAAGATCATCCACCATAGGAAAAAATGTGGAATTAAACACAATTAATGGGAAAATTAAAGGAAAAGCGATTAAAATTGATGAAGATGGATCTCTAATATTATCAGAAAACAACAAAAATTACAAAGTGATTGCAGGCGACATCATACATATGTCAAAATAAAATCATTTTTTCTTAGATTTAGTTTTTAATTTTGAAGTTTTTTTTACAGGTGTAGAGATCAAAGAGGATTGTTCCTTAAGAATATCTTTAAGATCTTTTTGGATATCAAATACAGAAGATAATAATTCTTCAAGGGCAACAGAATATTGTTCATATGCAATCAGTAATTCATCTTTTTTTTCATTGGTTTTTGAAAGATACTCATTTGAGCGGAGCAAATTAGCATTATCAATCATTTCAGGTAAATCGTCAACAGATCCACCTAACCCATCCAATTCACTTTGAATTGCTTGAATTTTTTTTCGTAAATCATAAATGATTTCACCTACACCCACATTTGTCAATACTAAATCAGACAATCATTAATGAATTAAAGATTTTCTAAATTCTTTAAAACAATAAATCAAATCATTAAAAACAAGCATGTTAAAGTAGAAATTGGAAACAAACTATAAACAAAATCAAAAATATGAAAAAATTAAGATGAAGATAGTTTATTTTTTAATTGCCATTTTAGTCAGTTTCACGATTTCACATCAAACAAGTTTTGCACAAATCAATGAAGACCCTGAAATTATGTTTAATATAGCAAAAGAGCATTTTGTTAGAGGCGAATACAAAGAAGCAGTATCCATTTATGATGAAATTTTAGAGATTGCCCCCAACAACATCTCAACTCTCAAAATGAAAGGAATAGCCCAAAGTAACTTAGAACAGCATACTAGTTCATTAAAACAATTTTTCAAAGTATTACAATACAAACCAGATGACATTATTTCGTTAACAGGTATGGGTGTAGGGTTTGGATATTTAGGAGAATATCAAGAATCCATAGCATATTTTGAAAAAGCATCCATGCAAAAACCAAGTAGCGTAGTAATTAACAACTATAAAGAATTCATCAACAAGGTAATTACAAAATACCCATACACACCTACTGAAAAACCAAAAACAGCACAAACCCAAATCACATCAATTCCAGAATGGATAAAACCAATAGCAAAGTGGTGGTCAGAAGAAACAATTGAAGATTCAGAATTCAACTCTGCATTAGTATATTTAATTAAAAACAAAATTATTCAAATCCCTCCCGTAGACACATTAAATCAATCAAATGAACAAATTCCAAATTGGATTAGAAACAATGCTGGATGGTGGGCTGATGGACAGATTGATGATGAAGCATTTGTGCAAGGAATTCAATATCTAATTAGTAATGGAATAATATCAGTCAATGTTGAAGAACCAACCAAATCTCAAGAAGAGTTAGAACAGGAATTTTATTTATTTGAAAAATATCTCAGAGATATTTCAAATAACATTTCCAAAGAAAAAAGATACATCGAATATCCCAACCCAAGTCAAGATGTAATAAAGAAATTCCTCAGAGATTATGTAAAATGGAATTTTGAAGAACAAGTTAAAAAGGCATCAGAAAAATTCCCAGACCCAACATATCAAATTGAAGATGACACATACATAATCAATTACAAAGTTTACATTAATGAACAGCCAACAGGATTACCATTAGATCACGTAAGTACACTATCAAACAGTTTTGAATTTTGGGAAAATCAAGAGTTAACCACAAATGAACAAAAAGCTAAAATCCAATTTGAGATTACAGATTTGAAACATGAAGCAAATGTGTGGGTAACATGGGTAGTTCGAGATATTGGTGAAGGGGTATTAGGTCATGCACACCTCGGCAAAGGAGTTGTAGAAGTGACCTTAGGAGATTACAATTGTGATGGAAGTTTTCAATTATACGATGTAAATAGTGTTGAAACTATCATGACTCATGAATTAGGACACTCAATTGGATTAAAACATGTCAATGACAAAAACAACATCATGTTTCCATCATTTACACCATCATATGCATATTGTCTACTAAGTTAATCATAAAATCGGATCATGTTCTAAAATATGAGAATAAGGATTAGCTCAACCTACACACAATTAACCTGCAGATATTTGGTAAAATGGATAATAAGGCATTTTGATAATAATTAACATTATGCTCAAAAACACTATGGTTACAGGACCAAAATGCCCATCATGTGGAGACAAAAAAATGGTCACAGATCAAAATACAGGAGAATTGTTCTGCAGTAAATGCGGACTAGTTGTAACAGACAAAATTGCAGATACTGGAGCTGAATGGCGTTCATTTTCAAATGATGAAGGTAACAAAGCCAGAACAGGTGCAGGAACATCACTTACTATGCACGACATGGGATTATCAACAGTAATTGGTGCTGCAAATAAAGATGCAACAGGAAAACCATTATCGGCAAGTGTTAAAAGTTCAATTGAAAGACTAAGAACTTGGGACAGTAGAAGTCAAGCACATTCCTCTGCAGATAGAAATTTGAGACAAGCATTAAACGAAATGGACAAATTAAAAGATAAACTTGCATTAACTGATGCGGTAATTGAAAAGGCAGCATACATTTACAGAAAAGCCATGGAGAAAAAATTAGTTAGAGGTCGTTCAATCCAAGGATTAGTAGCTGCATGTCTTTATGCATCTTGTAGAAACACAGAAACACCACGAACGTTGGACGATATTGCAAAGGGGATAAACATTAGAAGAAAAGATGTTGCCAGATGTTATCGATTAATTTTTAGAGAATTAGAATTAAAAATGCCGGTTGTTGATCCTGTGAAAGGAGTTTCAAGAATTGCAAGCATTGCAGAATTGAGCGAAAAAAGTAAAAGAAAAGCAATTGCAATTTTAAATCAAGCAAAAGATATCGGAATGGTGGCAGGAAAGGATCCAATGGGAATTGCAGCAGCAGCGCTTTATCTTGCATGTATCAGCACAGGAGAAGTGAAATCGCAAAAAGATATTTCAATTGCATCAGGAGTTACAGAAGTAACCATTAGAAATAGATGTGCAGGCTTGAGACAAATGCTTAAAGATTAAACAAGATTAATTTTGTGATCGTTCAAATTCCATCTTATCCCAAGGAAATACCACATATGCATCATTATCTGTTTTTTTTCCATACGTTAATTGTGAAGGATATGTCTTATTACGTCTAGCAAACAATGTAACATAAAATAATTTTGAAGGATCATCAATCTTGGCGCAAATATTGTCAAAAGTTTTTCCAGAATCAAAAATATCATCCACAAACATAGAATTATGCGATATGACGGTTTCATCTACAAATATTTTGTCTATCCCCAATTGATCTGCCAATAATCGAGAAGGTACCAATCCTCCTCGACTCAAAGTGCTAATACTAGAAAAAAACCTAGTAGATTTTGAAATAATATTTGCAAGATTTGCAACTATTGAATCAATATCAGACCAGCTAACATATTGTGCAGATACCACATTTAGAATTTTTAAAAAAGATGAATTAAGTTGTTATGATCAGAATGTTTTCAATGGAGATTTTTTTAAAGAATCAATAATTTTTAAGACTTTGAAAGGCAATTTACCAAAATCAATGTCTTTTTCACAAGACAATAACAATACATCATCATTATTTAATGGAAAACTCATTACAATGACTTTATCCCGATAAGACATTGAAAAATGAACCTCACCAAATTCAGCATCAAATTCATGTCTCATTCGTACACGTAATGCTAGCTCCATGAACATCATTTCATCTTGTTTTTGAGCTTCAAGAGAAAGCAATCCATCTTTCATGCCACCTGCAATTAGATGACCTCTGTTATTGATGAGCCTAGCTGAACGCATTTTTGAGTCTAATGAGATAATGTTTTGACATATTTTTTCAAGCTCATCAACATTATCCATTAGTCTAATTTAGTAATCGAACTATTTATTGCGATCTGTAATTAACGATATCTGTGCAATCAGATTCTTCAAAAAATACAATGGACTATTACAAGCATTTGTCATTGTTTTGGACAGATTTAATGCATCTGATGTCAAGTAAACCACAAGCACTAGCATCAACAGGGCCTATGAGAGCATTTGCAGCAAATTCAAAAAAAGTAACTACAGAACTAATTGAGATTAATGAAGATTTGATGGGATTTAATCAGTATCTTACTGAATACTATAAGCAACTAGCCAACGCATGGGAAGTAGCTCAAAAGAAAGTAAATTTGAAAGCTCCCGAAGTACCCCAAGATGTAGAACAAATTGAAGCATTCAAAAGAATATGGATAGATATTTTCGATAATGATTTTACAGAGTTATTTGACTCTAAAGAATTTGGAGAGAATTATGGAAAGCTTGTGTCAAAAGAATTGGAACTTACAAAACATTGGAACAATATCACAAATGTAGTTTTACAATCAGTCAATCTACCAAGTAAAGAAGAAATCGATGAGGTCTATAAGGAACTTCATTCTTTGAAAAAAAGAGTAGGTAAACTAGAATTAGAATTAAAAAAAAGAGGAAGAAGTAAAAATGCATAGTGAATCAAAAATTGATCCAAAGATCATCGAAGAAGTATTAAAATTCAGTAAAAATGTAATAGATGCTCCAAAATTAGTTTCTGCACCAGATGAGATTAGCTTAGAAGTGACACCTCATGACACTGTTCATGAATTAGACAAAACAAGATTACTTCGTTATAGACCACTTACAGAAAAACAACATAAAACACCATTGTTGATTTCATATGCATTGATTAACAGATATCACATATTAGATATTCAACCTGAAAAAAGTTGGGTAAGAAATCTTCTACAACAAGGATTTGATGTATACATGTTAGATTGGGGAACACCAACAAGCATGGACAAATATTTAGATTTTGATGATTATGTAAATGGATATCTGGATTCAGCAGTAGAATACATAAAAAATGAATCATCAAATGAAAAAATTTCATTACAAGGATATTGTACAGGAGCAACTATTTCCACGGCATATACTGCATTACATCCAGAAAGTGTGAAAAATTATATCGCAACAGCACCAGTAATTGACGGATGGCGGGATACAACCGTGATCAGTAATCTTGCCAAACACATGGACGTAGAAAAAATGGTTGAAACCATTGGAAACATGCCTCCAGAATTCATGTACTATTGTTTTTCTGTTTTAAAGCCATTTGAGCAAGGAATTGAAAAATATGTAAAATTTTTTAAAAATATTGATAACAAAAAATTTGTAGATAATTTCCTCAGAGTTGAAAAATGGTTAGGAGACACGCCCCCAATTCCAGGAGAATTATTCAAACAATGGATTAAAGATATCTATCAAGAAAACTTGCTAATTCAAAATAAAATGTATGTAGGAGGCGAACACATAGATTTGAAAAAGATCAATATGCCAACATTTACACAAATTGCAGTAGGAGATCACTTGGTATCACCAGAATGCAGTATGCCGTTACATTATGCAATTGGAAGTGAAGATAAAACGCTCAGAATGTATCCTACAGGACACGTAGGAATGATAGCTAGTTCCTTATCACAAAAGAAAGTGTTGCCAGAATTAGGAAAATGGTTATCTGAAAGATCATAAAAAAGAAAAAAATTAAAAAAATAGATTTTTCACTAGTTAGTTTTTGTAGTGAATGCAGAAATCCACGATTTTAGAATATTTCTGTTAAGGTCAGCAAATGATTTTGCATTATCGTTGAATGTTTTAATATTTTGTTGTGTTGCATCGATAGTTGCAAGAGTTACTTGGTTTTGTATTGAAGCTGCCTTTACAAATTCTTCTGTTGTATCATTGATTACTTTTAATGATGCTTCAGGAATGTTTGCTGCAATACCTGCTTTTTTTACATATTCTTTTTGTAGTGTGATAGTGGAATCTACTACGTTTTCATATGCTTGAAGGAATTCCTGTTGTACATTAGTAATTGACTGATGATATTGTGGTACTGATTGTTTAATACCGTTGAAGAGTTTGTCAACATTTTCTTGATATACAGAAAATACATCTTTTGGATTTGTTTGTGTTGTTTCGTTTTTACTCATTGTTTCACCTCCTTATTTTTTGATTTTTTTGCAATTGGTAATATGATGACTTGAACCAAATCACCATCTCCTAAACCAAGGGCATTACGTTCAGCTTCAGGAATAGAGATTCTCCCATTACTACTGATGGTAGTTTTGTAAGCACCCCAATTCATGAAAGATGGAAGCATTTGTCCGATACTAAACATAGTGTCCATACTTTTACTTTGCATGGTAGACATGTTATCCATCATATTAGATTGAGTTTGTCGTGCACTTTCAGAAACTCCCTTTAGAGTTTCTAAAGGATTGAAAGTTTGGCTAGTTTGATTTGACATCAAAGAACCAAAACTTTTCATAAATTCTGCTTGAGCACGGCCACTTTTTTGAATCCAAGATTTGAACATCTCAGATGGGTCGTATAGGTTTTGATTACCACTCATAGGTAATAGTCGGAATCATTAGTATTTAAATGGATCTAAGCACCATTCAAAAATTCCAAAACTTTTGAAGCAAAGGTATCAGGATCTTGGACATATGGAGTATGACCACACCCATCCATTCTAAAAAATCGACAGTCTTGCAAAGACGAAATAAAACTACCTGAATAATCAATAGGAATTACTGGATCCACAGAACCCCAAATGATCAGAGTAGGAATTGTGATAGAACTAAGTTTTGTAGTAATAGGTTTAGAATTTTTTAATCCCAAAACAGTTGACATGAATGCAAGTTTTGCGTTAGGAAGTTGCATTCGTTCAATAAAACCAGTGATAATATCTTGTGGCACTTCTTCTCCAGAACCTTCCATTAATTCAAAAGCGTTTTTGGCAGTTTGTTCATTTGGATATAATGCAGCCATTACGTATGCATCAAGGGCAGGAGTCGATTGAGTCATAGCTCCAGCAGGAGAAACAAGAACAAGTTTTTCAATTTCTTCAGCATGTGATGAAGTATATGTTGCTGCAATTTGGCCACCTAAAGATGAACCAATCAAATTTGGGCGAACAATTCCAATTTGCGCAAAAAATTTTTCCAAAAAATCTGAAAATAATTCAGGAGTGTAATCAATAGTGGGTTTATCGCTCAAACCAAACCCTATCAAATCAGGGACAATTACACTATAGTGTTTTGAAAAAATAGGAAGTACATTTAACCATCTTTCAGCTGATGCGCCTAATCCATGAAGTAAAACAATAGTGTTTTTTGAGTTACCAGATTCCAAATATCGGATTTTGTTCCCATCAATTTGGAGGAATTTTTCTTCCACTGTTTTAGCTACAATTATCATCACTAGATAAGTTTTAGTGAATTGTGCGATCAGCAGATTTTGGATTATTGAAAAGTACAAGTATCTTTTTTAGTATCAACAATACACAAGATTTGTGATAAAAAAGAAAATTTCAAAAATATTAGTTCCGTTAGATGGATCAAAAAACTCCATTAGAGGTCTAGAAACAGCAATTACATTGGCCAGAAGTTGTGGGGCGACAATTACTGGAATTTATTCAATTTATGCGCCACCGCACTCAGAATTTAGAGGAGTAGGCTCAGTGGAAAAAGCACTGAATGATCAAGTAAAAAAATTCATGGAAGAAGCAAAGGTTTTGGCTGCAAAAAATGGAATTGTGTTTACTGAAAAAATTGCCAGAGGGGAAATTGGATACAACATAATTAAACTTGCTCACGGAAAAGGGAATTTTGATTTAATTGTCATAGGCTCAAGAGGAAGAAGTTCTGCAAAAGAGATGTTCTTTGGGAGTGTTTCAAATTATGTTATTCATACATCCAAAATTCCAGTTGTAGTAGTAAAATAATCTAAGAAAATCCGTGTTTTTGGAAATATTTTTGATGATATTCTTCTGCTTTGTAAAAAGTTGGAGCAGGAACAATTTCAGTTACAATAGGATCATCAAAATGACCTGATTTTTCAAGAGATTGTTTAGAATTCTCTGCAATTTCTTTTTGTTTTTCATCATGATAAAAAATTGCTGAACGATATTGAATTCCAATATCAGGACCTTGTCGATTTAAAGTTGTAGGATTGTGATTTTTCCAAAAAACAGATAACAATTCTTCAAAAGAGATTTCGTCAGGATCATATTCAACTTCAACAGCTTCAGCATGACCTGTTTTATCAGTACATACTTCTTCATACGTAGGATTTGGAAGTTTACCACCAATGTATCCAACAGTAGTGGATTTTACTCCCTTGGTTTTGTTGAGTAAATCTTCAACATGCCAAAAACATCCTGCACCAAATGTTGCTTTCATTTAATCTTATTAGAAATAAACTGAATTAAAACTATTTGTTAAAAGCAGAATTAATTTACTGATATAACGCCTTCTTGAATAAGATACTCTAACGAATTGACAAATTCATCTTCAGAGATTAAATCTTGAGACCACCAATGTGCATTGTTACGTACCCAACTAGGAATTTCATCATCAGAAACATTACCAGAAGAAGATGTTGAAACCATGATAATGTTATTTTCCAACATGAATTCAATTCCAGAAACAAAAGCTGAATCATTAATCTTTCCAGTTGCCCACCATTCAGCATTATTACGTATCCAGTCAGGCACAGATATAGGATCTGCATAACCTAAGATATTATGAATTGATTGTTTTGGAAATTGAGAATCAAACCAAGATTTGTAGCTTGGTTCATTGTTGTATCTATCAAGATAGTATTGAGGAGATTTATCAAGTGCAGGAAAATTATCAATGTGAGTTAATGGATATCCAACAACATTAGTGATTGATTGTTTTGGAAATTGAGAATCAAACCAAGATTTGTAGCTTGGTTCATTGTTGTATCTATCAAGATAGTATTGAGGAGATTTATCAAGTGCAGGAAAATTTGGAATTTTAAGTTTTAAAGTACTAAAAGTTTTAACTTGTTCTGATTTAGTAGGGGGTTCTGATTTAGTAGGTGGTTCTGATTTAGTAGGGGGTTCTGATTTAGTAGGTGGTTCTGATAGTTTTTGATATTCAATTGATTTTTCTAAATTTCCATCATATGTAACTTTGATTGGATAAATTCCATCAGAAGTCCATGTTGGACCGCCAACATTAAAAGTCACAGAAAAACTACCATCAGGATTAGCAGGAATTGTATTAAAATCTGCAAAATTAGATTTTCCAGGAGTAAAAATTTGAATTGTTATGAAGGGAATTTCAGGAGTGTAAAAAATAGTTCCAGTAATAATTAATTGATCATTTTCATGATAAAGAGATTTGTTAGTTGTAAAATCATTCACTTCTCCAAATACAGGTACCAAAAAACCTGAAATTAGTAAAAGTGTAAGAGACAATGAAAAAAGAAGCATTTTTAGAAATGATATTTTTGCATAATTAAAGAATTCGTCAGATTCAATTATGGTTAATTTACGTCAGTAAAAATTTCTACAACTTTTTTAGCTAAATTTTCAATATTGGCAGTAGGTTCTGCAGAAATTAGTAATAGAATCTGAGTAATTGGAAAGGGAAAACTAACTAAAACTGCCTTGTCTCTTCGAGCAGCAAGATAGTTTATTGGACCAAGACTCTCATCATATTCTTTACGAATAGATGCTTTTGAAACAAATTCTAAAAAGGATTGTAGTCTAGTTTCGTCACCCTCATGTGGAACCAGTCCTTCTTTGAAACCACCTGCGATTAATTTCCCATCTTTATCCACAATTCCTGCAAAACGAATTTCAGATTCATTAAGTAGCTGAGTGCATTTTTGAGCATATAGATCTAAAGTAGAATCAGACATTATTTCTTTAGCATAATATCAAAAATAAAAACCTAGCCTAAAAGTTCAGGAGATTTGACTAGAGATGGCATTTCAACAACACATAATCAATGATTTTATTTTCAGAGGCATTTTTCATTTTTTGCAGAGATTTGAATAGAATTTTTTCCACATATGAGGAATATTGTTTTAAAATAGATTTTTTGATTTCTTCCCGATGTTCAATATAGTAATTTGTCAATGGATCATATACATTAGAACCAATTAGTTTTTCTTCAGAAATTTGAAATCCTTCAGATGAAATAATCTGTTTGATTTCATTTAGAGCATAGTGTTCAGAAGACCAAGTAAATTTTAAGATTCCAAGTTTTGTAAGAGATGATGAACTAAGAGTTACAGGTATTGCTAAAACAAGAAAACCAGAATCAGACAAAATTCTTTTTGATTCATAAATAAAATCAGCAAGAGGCTTGAAATGTTGTGAAGACTCTAAAGCAAGAATCCTATCTACAGATTTTGTTGTAAAAGGTAATTTTGTAGATGAGGAATTAAAAAATTCTATTTTTTTCTGAGGTGCTGAAAAACGAAGTTGATCTTGATTGATGTTAACACAAAATATAGATAAATTTGGAAATTTATTTCTCCAAAATATTGCAGGTGCGGATAATCCACTACCTACATCTACAACAGTTTTACAAGAATCTAATTCAGCCATATTTGCAAAAATATTACATAGATTTTCTTGTGCAGAAATAGGAGTATCATGTTGTTTATCCCAATATCCAAAATTCAGCATATTTCCTCCTGTTGCGAGTTGCATTACAGGAGATAGCGAATTGTAAAGATTTACAACATCATTTTCATTTTTACGAATAGTCCATAAAAAAAGTTCGATAGGATTAATGGAAGTCAAAAATACTTTCAAATTTAATATGAACTGATCACTATTAATTCCTAAGGTAAACCTTCTGAGTCTTCGGCGCAGTGTTTGTGTACCCACTGATCATCTTGGTTTTTTGTAATCTCTTTACCAGGTTGAATTTTATCCCCACAAGAGATACATGATGTTGCAAATTTTGCTTTCATAACAACTTGTTACATCAGAATGATAAATCATCTATGATTGAAATGATGTTTACCTATGATGAACATGTTTTATTAATTTGAAGCTTGTAGGCAAAGTATGAATGATTCTAATTCAGAGATTTCATCTAAGATCGTTCTTGCCAAGTGGACAGATAGATTTTTTGCATGGTTAATTGATTTTGTAATAATTTCTGCAATTTCAACAACAATAATTTTTGCATTATTTGGTACGATAGAATATGATTTAGAAGAATACGGGATATGGGCAGAAAGTTCTCAATACATTCCAACTAGTATCATGTTTTTTGTATATTGGACAATTTTAGAATATAAGACAGGTCAAACAATAGGGAAAAAAATCCTCAATTTACAGGTCACAGGCATGAATGGGGAAAAACCAAATTTGAAAGGAATTTTGATTAGTAGTTTTGGAAAAGCATTCTTGCTTCCAATAGACATAGTTTTAGGCTGGATTCTTACCAATGAGAACAGGCAAAGAATTTTCAATAAATTAGGAGACACAATCATAATTAAAATAAAAATTTCAGAAAAATATTCAGATACAAAATATACAAAAGATTAGATTTTGTCAGATTTTGTTAAACTGTTACTGTGAAGATTTTACCAACAGATCTATTAGACATAACAGATCTTGTTAGACAATGTCTGAAAATCATAGTGAATGGTGGATAGGATTGCCAAAAGAACTACAAAACGACATAGAATTAGAAGAATAGAAATTAAAATGGCAAAGTCAAGGCAAAAGTGGTGGGTTTGTTACTCACAGTTATTGTTCCCCCATGCTGCTCAACAATACTTTTACAAATTACCAACCCCAAACCAGTTCCAGTTGTTTTGGTTGTAAACATAGGTTCAAAAATTTTGCTTAAATTTTCATCAGAAATACCAGGGCCAGAATCCTTAATTTGTACAGTCAAAATTTTAGAATCAGAAACCAGATCTATGTCAATTTCTCCTTGGCCATTCAAAGCTTGAACAGCGTTATTGATAAGATTAGATAGAACTCCTTCCATTTTTCTTGCATCACATTTTATACGATAATCATTTTCAGGAAGGTTGATTTTAATTCCATATGATGATTTTACATGATTCAAAGCTAATTTGATTATGTGTAAAAATGAAGTAGGTTCTTTTTTAATCTCAGTAGTTCTTGCGAAATCCAAAACATCTTCAATAATTCTATTCATATCAAAAATAGAATTTTGCATTCTAAGCCACTTTTCTTTATTTTTTGAATTTAGTTTTGAGAGAATTTCAGGAGTTAACATTTCAGCATAAGTGTGCATGATTGTTAATGGATTTTTCAGATCGTGTGCAATTCTACTAGCCATAGTACCTATAGTTGCAAGTCTTTCAGATTTCACTAATTCAGAACTTTTATTTTCCACAATTTCCATCAGGTCTTCATTTTGTTTGGTTAGTTTTTGTTCCATTTTCAATAGTTTTTCTTGAATTTCTTTTTCTTTGGAAATATCGGTTCTCATTGCAACAAAATTTTTAATGTTGTTTTTAGAATCGAAAATAGGAATTATTGTAGATTTTAACCAATAGAATGAACCGTCTTTAGCACGATTTTTTATTTCACCTTCCCAAATATCTCCTGCCAGTATAGTATCCCACATTGTTTTAAAAAAATCATCAGAATGTTCATCAGATTTTAAAATACTATGCGTTTGTCCTATTAATTCATCTTCAGAATATTTTGATAATTGACAGAATTTTTTATTTACAAAAAGAATAACGCCATCAGTATCAGTAACCGCCAAAATTGAATGTTCAGAGAAAATATCATTGAAAGTTGAAATATCAAGATGTAGTTTTTTCAGAGAGTGTGAAATTTCCATATACATCAGATTTGTTCATTTGTTATAATACAAGAGGTTGTATGTAATTTTACAGAACATGTGTAAAATTTGTTAAATTAGGCTTACTTTGTATGATCAAAATATCCCAATTATGGGAAGAAGGAAAACAGGTTAAATAAAATAAATTACAAGAAAAGTCAATTCATGAAAAAACTGAGTGCTGTTTTTCTAGGTATTTTATTAATAACATTTTCATTGACATTAAATCCGATGGAATTATCTTATGCCATCTCACCCTTAGAGGAAAAAGCAATTTTGAAAAAAGAATTAGTTGAGAATTCAATTGCAGATATTTTAGACATGGTGGCAGATGAAAAATCAGTCAAAAAAATAGAAAAAGCTCAAAAACAATTTGAAAAAGGGAATTTATATTTCGATGAAGGAAATTTCAAAAAAGCAGTAAAACATTATGATAAGGCCTTAAAGCAAATACAAAAAACATTGAATGAACCACACATGAAAAAAATGAAAATTGTAGATGAAGGTGCAGGGGATTTTACCGGAGATGGATTAGATGATGTGTATCTAAAAATCACAAATCCTGGAAAACCAAACAAAGGAATCAAAGTAGATTTTAAAATTACAGATGCATGTGTTAATGGAGCAACATATGAAGATGCAGGTATGAAAATGGCTTTTTCAACAGGGAAATTTTTAACTCCAGAAGGATTAGTGGACGAAGGATTCGAAATCACAAATGAATGGTTTAAGAAAAAGAAAAATGATGATAATAAACAAATAGATCCATTTACACATTACACAACTTTGTTTATGTTACCTGAATCAGGAGACGATTTGATTCAAAAAAAAATAGACAGTAAAGAAGGATCATTTGAACATAATGAAATTATTTCAGAAATCGGTGATCAAACAGGATGGGAAGGATCATTTGAATTCAAAGGACCAGCAGGAGATTACAAAATGAATTTCTTTTTACCACATTCAGATTTCGGGGTTGATGGTTGTGATAATTTGGCAGGTTTTGCAGTAGACATGACAATAAAATCTTAAAAAAAGATGTATAGTTACCACTAAAGAATTTCAAATTAAAACCCAGCTAACGCTAGAGAAAATAATTGTCAAATTAAAAACGCATAGCTAACGCTAGGTATGATTAAAAATAAAATCATCGTACAAGTCGTGTATATGTTCCACTTGATGATATGAATATGATCATCGCGCATAGTCTCTATGTAAGTGGCTGAACCGATGTGTTGGTCTATTAGTAAAGGCTGGCTCACCACTCGCCGAAGCTTGTGATCTACACCACCTTCCTATCAACGCAGTATTTTGCTGCCGACCTTCATCTTACGAAAGAATAACTTGTCTCGGGATAGGATTCGTGCTTAGATGCTTTCAGCACTTAGCCTAAACGGCTTAGCTGCCCGGCCTGCCTTATCAGACAACCGGTAAACCAGTGGCCACGCTGCTCTGTTCCTCTCGTACTGAGAGCAACTTCCCCTCAGTTATTCGCGCTTCCATCAGGCAGAGACCGACCTGTCTCACGACGGTCTAAACCCAGCTCATGTTCCCTTTTAATAGGCGAGCAGCCTCACCCTTGGCCCCTGCTGCAGGACCAGGATAGGAAAAGCCGACATCGAGGTACCAAACCGCGGGGTCGATAGGAGCTCTCGCCCGCGACGAGCCTGTTATCCCTGGGGTAATTTTTCTGTCACCTCCGGGCCCCAATAGTGGGCACACGAAGGATCGCTAAGCCAGACTTTCGTCTATGAATTCCGTGCGTTTGGAAATCCATTCAGTCGAGTTTTTGGCTTTGCCCTCTTCAACGGATTTCTGCCCCGTTTGAACTCAACTTTGGGCCCCTTTGATATCTTTTCAAAGGGGTGCCGCCCCAGCCGAACTGCCCACCTGCACGTGTCTCCGGTCTTCACTGGATAAGTGGTACTGCAAAAAGAGTCTGGTGTTACATCGTTGCTTCTTAACACCCCGGAGAGTGTTAAGCATGGCTCCCAGATACCCTGTGCAATTCTTACTATACCACAAGCACAAGCTGCAGTAAAACTCCACGGGGTCTTCTCTCCCCGATGGAAGTTGATGGACTGTTCGTCCACCTTATGTGGCTTCACCGGGTTGTAGGCGGGGACAGTGGGGCTCTCGTTGTTCCATTCATGCGCGTCGGAACTTACCCGACAAGGCATTTGGCTACCTTAAGAGAGTCAGAGTTACTCCCGGCGTTAACCGGCCCTTAGCTCGGTTGAACCCAAGTTTTAGGTACCGGCACCGGCCAGGATTCAGCGACTATACAAATCCTTTCGGACTAGCAGTCGCCTGTGTTTTTATTAAACAGTCGAAACCCCCTTGTCATTGCAACCTGCGATCCCCATTCCTCATGAAGATCGCAGGCATCCCTTATACCTAAGCTACAGGACTAATTTGCCGAATTCCCTCGCCATACGGTATACCCGTAGCACCTTAGCTTTCTAAGCCAGCGCACCTGTGTCGGTTCTGGGTACGAACTTGTATCTTACTAACTACACAATCTTTCATGGTCTCCTGGACTCGAGGAAACTTCGCTAACGCGAAGCCATTCCTACCTCGGGATGGTTCTCGTCATTACAACACTCCCCATCCCTCGAATAGTTAGATACAACGATGGTTGTACAACCCCTATCCGGAAGCGAACCATATAGCTCAAACGCTCAATACAAGGTACTAGAATATTAACTAGTTTCCCATTCGGTGTACTCTGTTGAGGTACATCTTAGGATCGACTACCTCCAGGCTGATAACGCATTGCCTGGAAACCCTTGCGCTTTCGGTGGTACAGATTCTCACTGTACTATGCTGTTACTGCCGCCAAGATCTGCAATAGAAACCGGTCCACAGGACGTTATCGCCCTGCTTCGACCCAATCACTACGCCAACCTACCACGAATCATCCATTGATGATTATCCAAAGTATCGGTATTTTGCTTTAGCCCCGTCCGTTTTTGAGGCATCCCCCCTCGGCAGGTAAGTTGTTACACACTTTTTAAAGGATAGCTGCTTCTGAGCTTACCTCCCTGCTGTCTTGGCGAGAACACGCTCTTTAGCTTGACACTTAGCAAAAATTTGGGGACCTTAACTTCAGTCTGGGTTAAACCCCTTTCGGTCATGAGCCTTACGCCACATGAACCCGTGTCCTTGCTTCTACGATGTATATCCGTTCGGAGTTTGAATGAGAGGTGAGGGATTTCTCCCCCGCGCCTCTCTATCAGTGCTCTACCGGAAACACTATCTCCACAAAGCACGCCCTGCGAGACGCTTCGGTTGGAACTAGCGAGCGCCAGTCTAGATTGGTTTTTGACCCCTATTCCCAAGTCACAACAACGATTTGCACGTCAGAACGTCTTAAGACCTCCAGCGGGCTTTCGCCCGCCTTCATCTAGCTCAGGAATAGATCGACTGGCTTCTAGCCTAGCCGCCATGACTCTACGCACTTTCACACGCTTCTCCTGACTTCTTGCGAAGCTGCGAGAACTCGGTTTCCCTTCGCCTACACCTTTACAGGTTTAAGCTTGCCATGACAGTTAGCTCCTTGGCCCGTGTTTCGAGACGGAACGCGTGACACTGATGATTTGGACATCAAATCTTCAACTCTATTGCTAGAATCTCTAATCTGAAAAAATCACCTTCCATGCCACGCACGTCTGTAAGTAATAGGTTTCATGCACTTTTCGCCCCCCTTCCGGGGTACTTTTCAGCTTTCCCTCACGGTACTAGTCCACTATCGGTCTTGAGAGATATTTAGCCTCGGATGCTACTTTCACCCATATTCATTGCCCACTACCAAGGACAACTACTCGGGTATGAATAGGACTCTTCCCACTTCGCCTAAGGGGGTATCACCCTCTTTGCCAGAACTTTTCAGATCATTTCAGCTGTGTTCCAAGATTCCATATTATCATACCAAAACACCACATCTCCCGAAGGATTCAGTTTGGGCTATTTCCTTTTCGATCGCCTCTACTTGGGAAATCTCAATTGATTTCTTTTCCACGTGGTACTAAGATGCTTCAATTCCCACGGTTCGACTTCCAATACTAGTGTACTGGAATGTACATAAGTACAAGATTCTCATTCGGACATCTCGGGATCATAGGATGCGTGCGCCTACCCCGAGCTTATCGCAGCTTGCCACGTCCTTCATCTCTCCTCAAGCCTAGCAATCCACCTATTACCGTCTTTACACCGGCATATTCAGCCACATATTACACGACTATGCACGACGATCATTGCAAGTCCCCTGGCAGGGACCCACTACATCCTTCATACATCACTTTTGGTGATGCATTGCATCGATGATTCAATATGAAGATTATGTACACCCGTACACTTTCCTTGTCTAAGGAGGTGATCCGACCGCAGGTTCCCCTACGGTCACCTTGTTACGACTTTTCCCTTGTCACGAACCCCAAGTTCGATAACGCCAATCAGACGTCACCTCGCTAAGAGCTCACTTCAATGAAACGACGGGCGGTGTGTGCAAGGAGCAGGGACGTATTCACCGCGCGATAATGACACGCAGTTACTAGGGATTCCATATTCGTGAGGGCGAGTTGCAGCCCTCAGTCATAACTGTGGTAACGTTTGAGGATTACCTCATCCTTTCGGATTTGAAACCCATTGTCGTTACCATTGCAGCCCGCGTGTGGCCCCAGAGTTTCGGGGCATACTGACCTGCCGTGGCCCCTTCCTTCCTCCGCATTAACTGCGGCGGTCCCGCTAATTCGCCCCACTACTCCTGAGAGTAATGGTGGCAACTAGAGGCAGGGATCTCGCTCGTTACCTGACTTAACAGGACATCTCACGGCACGAGCTGGCGACGGCCATGCACCACCTCTCAGCTTGTCTGGTAAAGTCTTCAGCTTGACCTTCATTCTGCTGTCTCTCCGGGTAAGATTTCTGGCGTTGACTCCAATTGAACCGCAGGCTTCACCCCTTGTGGTGCTCCCCCGCCAATTCCTTTAAGTTTCATACTTGCGTACGTACTTCCCAGGCGGCAAACTTAACGGCTTCCCTGCAGCACTGCATTGGCCACAAGCCAATGCATCACTGAGTTTGCATAGTTTACAGCTGGGACTACCCGGGTATCTAATCCGGTTTGCTCCCCCAGCTTTCATCCCTCACCGTCGGACGTGTTCTGGTAGACCGCCTTCGCCACAGGTGGTCATCAATAGATCAAAGGATTTTACCCCTTCCTACCGAGTACCGTCTACCTCTCCCACTCCCTAGCGCTACAGTATTCCCGGCAGCCTGTACGTTGAGCGTACAGATTTAACCGAAAACTTATAGCGCCGGCTACGGATGCTTTAGGCCCAATAATCATCCTGACCACTTGAGGTGCTGGTTTTACCGCGGCGGCTGACACCAGAACTTGCCCACCCCTTATTCATCGGTGTTTCTAGGACCGACAAAAGGTTCCTTTAGCAGAAACCACTCGGATTAACCTTGTCGTGCTTTCGCACATTGCAAAGTTTTCTCGCCTGCTGCGCCCCATAGGGCCTGGGTCCGTGTCTCAGTACCCATCTCCGGGCTACTCCTCTCAGAGCCCGTACCTGTAATAGTCTTGGTGGGCCATTACCTCACCAACAAACTGATAGGCCGCAGTCCCATCCTACGGCGATAAATCATTTGGAACACAAACCATTCCAGATATAGTGTTCTATCGGGCATTATTCTCAGTTTCCCGAGGTTATTCCCGTCCATAGGTTAGGTTGACTACGCGTTACTGAGCCGTCTGCCTTGTATTGCTACAATGACTCGCATGGCTTAGTATCAATCCGATAGCAGTCAGGTCCGGCAGGATCAACCGGATTCTGAATATTTTGTATTTTGATTATTGAAGTACATTTGTACTTTAATTGGAATTGACGGATGCACATAATCTTCACATTTCAGATATTGATCACTTGATCAAATCCTCATTTTTGTATGCGTAACTGGAGGCCCATGAATCACAAAGTGGCATCTTGCCATACTTCATCACGAGCGCCGCCTATTGCGTTACGTATGCAGAAGCCGAAGAATGCAGAAACCATATAAACCATACGTGAAATTATGCCTGATCGGTCAAAATATTGTAAAAATTACATGTTTTTTGAGAGGGTTTTTGTTCAAAACAAGACAGGATAGTCAATAGTTAAAATGACAGATCTTATTTTGAAAATTGCTTTTGAGTGATTATATTTCAGAGTACAAAAAGAAGACAAAGGCATCTGCAAAAATATTTGCAAAGTCATCCAAGCTTCACGTAAATGGTGTTTCTCATAACATAAGATTTTATGAACCATATCCATTTGTTGTCAAATCATCAAAAGGAGCAAATCTTGTCGATATGGATAACAACAAATACACAGATTATTGGATGGGTCATTGGTCTTTGATATTTGGACATGGCCAAAAAAATGTTAAAGAGTCATTACAAAAACAAATGGAAAAAAGTTGGATGTATGGAACTGTAAATGAGCAAACAATAAGGTTATCAGAATTGATTTCAAAAGCAGTACCAGTAGCTGAAAAAATTCGTTATGTTACATCAGGTACAGAAGCTACAATGTATGCAGTGAGATTAGCTCGTTCAGTAACAGGGAAAAAAATTATTGCAAAAATCGACGGAGGATGGCACGGATATACATCAGATTTACTAAAAAGTGTAAATTGGCCATTTACAGAATCTGAAAGTAGCGGAGTAGTTAATGAAGAAAAAATTGTTTCAATTCCATACAATGATTTAGAAAAATCTCTTAAAATTTTAAAAAAACACTCGAAAGATTTAGCTGGAGTGATTATTGAACCAGTGTTAGGAGGTGGAGGATGTATTCCAGCCACTCCAGAATATCTAAAAGGAATTCAAGAATTTGTTCATAAAAATAAGTCATTGTTTATTTTAGATGAAATAGTTACAGGATTTCGATTTAGGTATGGTTGTCTCTATCCAACTATGAAACTTGATCCAGACATTGTGACATTAGGAAAAATTGTTGGTGGAGGAATGGCAATCGGAGTAATGTGCGGCAAGAAGGAAATAATGGAAGAAGCAGATACCACAGGAAAAAAGAAATCAGAGCGTTCCTATGTAGGAGGAGGCACATTTTCAGCAAATCCCACATCAATGACATCAGGACATGCAACACTTAGTCTTTTAAAATCTAAAAAATCCACATACTCAAAAATCAATTCATTGGGAGAGTTTGCTAGAAAAGAGATAGGCAAAGCATTTGATGGTAGAGTTGCAATCACGGGCAAAGGGTCATTATTCATGACACATTTTCTAAAAGATGGAATTACTGAAGTTACAAATTCAAGCCAAGCAGCAAAATGTGATTCACAAATGTTAGCAAAATATCATTTTAAGATGATTGCGCATGACGGCATATTCTTTTTACCTGGAAAATTAGGAGCCATTTCAGATGCACATACAAAAGAAGATATTAAAAAAATAATTAAAGCATCTGAGGGTTTTTAGTTTTCAGAATTCTCTGGAAAATACTGATTTTTCCAAGACGTTAATTCCATAAAAATATCAACATAATCATCAGATTTTATAGTGATATGGACATGAGCTAGAAGATTTCCAAATTGGGCCTCAAATATCATAGTACATTCTTTTTTGAAAAAAGGAACAGTAATCCCAATTTTCTTTAATGAAGAAAATTTGAAATTTTCAATTTGGATGAAATTTTCTTTTATAGTAACAAATTTTTTTTCAGAATTTTTGTTTATAGATTCATCCAATTCTTTTTGAACAGATTCATTCCAAATAGGACCATCCTTAGGCCATCTATGAACATGAACCTTATCAGCCTGATAGACTATTTCAAACCCAGTCAATGACTTACAAAATTTATGATGAAAATTAAGCTTATCTTATGTAAGAAAAATTACAAATTCAATTATTTGATATTATTAAAGCAGAACAGATTTTTATAAAATCTTCATCCTAACATTGTATGGAAAAGAAAAAAGAAGAAAAAGAAGCATATGCAACTGAAGATCCCACAGATACAACAGCAGAAAAACAAGAAAATATGGCAAAAGAAGCAATAAAGAAATTCAAATCATTAGGATAGTACAAACTTTCATTAGCAATATCATTTTTGAGAAATTATGGGACTGTTTGGATCTAAAGAAAATGTAGAAGATTTGATGTATAATGCAATGACATTAATGGAAAAAAATCAGCCGAAAGGAGCAATTGCATTATTCAATAAGGTTCTCAAACAGGAATCTAAGAACACTTCAGCATTATACAACAAAGGTATGGCGTTGAATCAGATCAAAAAATACAGTGATGCAATAACTTGTTTTGATATTTTACTTGAGATAAATCCTAAAGATGCACAAGCATGGAATAACAGAGGAATAGCCATGGCCGAAAATGGAAACATTCAGGCAGCAGCAGAATGTTATGACAAAGCTATAGAAGCAGATTCTAAAAATGCTGCATCATATTTTAACAAAGGAGTTTTGCTTGACAAACTAGAAGAAAGAGAAGAGGCGTTAGAGGTATTAGATAAAGCAATTTCGATTGAGCCAAGAAAGCCAAATGCATTGTTTTACAAGGGAATAATTTTAGGCAAAATGAAAAAACACGAAGAATCATTGAACTGTTTTGATAAAGTACACAAAAATCACCCTAGTCACATGGATGCATTTTTTCATAAAGGAATAGAATTAGCAGAGTTAGACAAACATGAAAAAGCAATACAAGTGTTTGATCAAATTTTATCAAAACATAAAGACAATGTAAATATTATTTATGCCAAGTCAAGAAGTAAAGCCGCACTAGGAGAATATCCAGAAGCGTTAGAGTTGCTAAAAATATCTATTTCTAAAAACCCAAAAATAATTAGAAATTGGGCTAGAAGTGAGCCAATATTTGCAAAATTACTATCAAATGATGAGTTCAGAAAACTTGTTAAGATGTAAAACAGTTACAACATTTTCTTTCGTACAGCGTCAATTCTGATTATTCCAACTTTCTTTTTTGGTCCAATCAGTCTAGCTTCAAATATCGGAACGTAAACTTCTGTGATTTCACGCATTATAAATTCGTCATTTAGAGCACGCACGTCTACTTCCATAGGTTTTTTGAGATGAGATTGAAGTTTTTCGATTGCAGCTTCATATGTTAATTCAGGTTTTTTTACATCAGGCATTTGGTTCCCTAGTAGCCTTTTAGGATAATTTTCAATGGTTTTTGAATTAATCTTAAAAGGGAAATTTATTGCTCTTCCATGATGATCAAATACAAGTTCATCTTCTTCTTCGACAAAAACATGTTCTTCAAGTTTTAGATCAACTTTGTTTTTACCTCGTTTTCCAACAAATGCCT
The DNA here is from genome assembly GCF_025699255.1 of Nitrosopumilus sp. Classification (NCBI taxonomy): domain Archaea; kingdom Thermoproteati; phylum Nitrososphaerota; class Nitrososphaeria; order Nitrosopumilales; family Nitrosopumilaceae; genus Nitrosopumilus; species Candidatus Nitrosopumilus sp. Next base: position 264,165 of record NZ_JAILWA010000001.1, read on the forward strand.
TTTCAAGAGTGGATTTTGAACGTACAGGAAAAACACCGTCACCCAAAACTACCTCATGAACATTAGAATCAACAGAAATTGTATGATTTGCTTTTCTAAAATAATCAGCAACATATTTTCCAGACACCATCAATATGCATTCATAGTATAATTTTAGAGAATGAACATGAACTTCTTCCTTTTTGGGTCTAGATAATAAAGACTTGAAGGGAGATGTCTTTTTTTGTTCTATAATTTCTGAGGCATCAGATTCTTCGATATTTTTTTTCAAAACAATTGTTTTTACATCATAATTGGATTTGGACAATATACAGCAAAGTATACACTTGTAACTATTAAACCAATTCTACTAGGAAATAAATAATAGAAATTAGAGTTTAATGCATGGCAACAAAAAAGAAAACAGGGTATATTGAGAGATTTTTAAAAAAAGCAGACAAAGCAATTGATGATGGAATTAAAAGAGCAGATGAAGCACTGGAAGATGCAGTAGAGTTTGGGGAAATGGCAGCATCTCAAGCAAAAAAAGCCAGTGATCAATTAACCAAAAAAGCACTAAAAGAAAAAGAAGAAATCAAGACAAAAGGAATTAAAAAAATTAATGAAGGAATTTCGGCTGCAAAAAATGCAACAAGTAAAACAGAAGAAGATTTGGCAACATTAGAAAAACTCGGAAAGTTAAGAAAAGCAGGAGTTTTAACTGAAAAAGAATTTCAAGAAAAGAAAAAGAAAATACTTTCCAGGATATAAAATGAAAAAAACAAACATTTCAGGTACAAACGATAAAAGAAATGTAAATCCAGATTGGTTCACAGGAAAAACATGGATGAAAGTTCTATCAGAAAAAATTAAAGCAAAAGATCAAGACATCTATCATGTACATTTTGAAAAAGGTTCAAGAACAAAACTTCATCAACATAACGGAAATCAAGTGTTAATTGGAGTAAAAGGAAAGGGAAGTTTAGAAATTTTTAGTAAATATGGAACTAAAAAAAATAATTTTAAAATCAAAAAAATAGAAAAAATTAGTCTAAATGAAGGAGACATCGTTCACATACCTGCAAAGACACTTCATACTCATGGTTCTGTAGATAAGAAAAAAGAATTTTCACACATTGCAATCAATATTCTACCTAAAAAAAATGCAACATACAAAACAGAATGGTATGAATCAGATTTTAAAACCATGGTTTCAAAAATTATTTAGACGAAATGTTAATACTAAAAGACTCAAAAATAGCACCAATCAAAGGCAATGAAGGGGCCAATATCAAACAGTATTTTCATCCCAATAATACAGAAAATGGAATTAGCTATAGTTTAGCACAATTTACATTAGAATCAGGAAAAAAATCAAAACTTCATAAAATGAAATCTTCTGAAGTCTACTATATTTTAGAAGGGAAAGGAAATCTAGTAGTTGAACAAAAAAACCATTTTTTAGAAAAAAATGATTCAGCATATGTCCCACCAAATTCCAAACAATTTATTGAAAATATTGGAGATGAGGATTTGAAATTTCTCTGCGTTGTGGAACCAGCATGGAAGTCAAGTGACGAAATTTTATTGGAGTAATTAAATAACTTCTAATCAGAGGCAATTATTTTTAACATATAACAAATCTCTAAGGCTAGTGAATACGTTTCAGGCACTTAGAACATTAAATGTAGATTCAAGTTCATCTCAAGAAGAGATCAAAATAGCATACAGAAAGCTGGCACTAGAACTTCATCCAGACAAAAATCAAGATAAAAAAGAAGATGAAGAATTTAAAAAAATTACTGAAGCGTATAACCACCTAAAGAAAAACCACAATCAACACGAGTCACCATATCAAAATATTTCAAAACCACAAAAAGAACCTGAAAATAATTTTAAAAGAAAACCTCAATGGGGAGCACCAGATGACGGAAGCATACCAGAACAAGATTGGGGAAAATATACACGAGAGTTTGAAGAAGGAGACCCAGATTTTTGGAGAGAGTATGAAAAAAAATTCTGGGAGGAGTATAATGCACGAGTAAGAGCAGATGGTAGGAACGGAGAGTTTGAAAAAGCTAAAGAGCCACAAGAACAACCAGATCTTTTTGTAGATGTGGACAAAAGTTTGTGCATAGGTTGTTGTAGTTGTGAGATGATAGCCCCAAATGTATTTTCAATCAACAAAGAAAGTAGATCAAATCCTAAATCTTCAGTAATTAATCACAAAGGAGCAGGAGTAAATAAAATAATGAATGCTGCAGAAACATGTCCAACAAAAGCAATTATTGTAGAAAATACAGAAACAAAAGAAAGGCTATTTCCACGTTAAATTTTTAATTTTTGATATAATTCATTCATTTCGGATTCAGATAATTTTAGAGATGAATTAAACATACTATGAATTGCACCTGCAGAATCATCTTTACTTCGTGGAACTAAGTGCACATGCACGTGAGGAATTTCTTGTCCAGCATCTTTACCATTATGAATTGCAATTAAGGTTGAACCAGTAATGTTGTCAACTTTGGAAGTTATCTGCTGTACTAATGAAAATAAATCAGCGTTTTCTTCAGAACTCATATCTTGAATTTTTTGATGATGTTTTTTCGGAATTACAAGAACGTGTCCTAATGCTAAAGGGAATGCATCAAGAAAAGATACAGAATTATCAGTTTCTTTTAAAAATTTAGATTTAATTTCACCATTTATGATTTTACAAAAAATACAATCCATGTTAATTCTAAATATTTGAAAATATTAAATCACTTATTAGGGTTCAACAATTTTTGCCCATGCAAGACCTTCACCAAATTTGATAGTAACAACATCGCCTGATTGGAGGGTACAATCATCAATAGTCTTAGGAATAGTGTCTTTCGTCTCAACATAACAAATTCCATTATCATTTGTTAAGATGGTCACCTCTTCGTAGATATCTTCGCGAATAAGATTCCAAAAGGGAAAAACCAGGGTAGACAGAACAATCCCAGCAGTTAGAAAAGCACCGACAAAAACTAGACTAGTTTTTTGGCTAGAACTAAGTTCCAATTACCAAGTACCGCCATCTCCTGCATTTGGATCTAATTTTTTAGCAGGTACGTTTCCATGTGCTTTTTTCATATGTTTTTTTAGTCGTTCAGGATCATGTAACTCTGTTCCACAAACATCACATTTGGTTTTATTTTCATCATTTTTTTTGCGATTAAACAAGCCCATTAAATCATAAAATTTTGAAATACATTATAAAGGATACTGGATTTTTGTCTAATAGTGGCAATAAAAAATATCACAGTTTTAGGTTCAGGGGTTATGGGACATGGAATTGCACAGGTGTCAGCAACCGCAGGATACAATGTAGTTTTACGAGATATCAAACAAGAATTTTTGGATAAAGCAATGGAGAAAATCAAATGGAGTTTAGATAAATTAGTATCCAAAGAAAAAATTTCAAAAGAAGAAGGAGATGCAATTTTTGGGAGGATTACTCCAGTAGTAGATTTGAATGAAGCTGTAAAAGATGCAGAACTAGTAATAGAAGTAGTTCCAGAAATAATGGATTTAAAAAAATCGGTTTATGCAGAATTAGATAAAGCTGCAGGCCCAGAAGTTATTTTTGCGTCAAATACAAGCACTCTACCAATTACAGAAATTGCAAATACAACATCACGTCCTGAAAAATTTATCGGAATTCATTTCTTTAATCCACCTCAATTAATGAAGTTGGTAGAAGTCATTCCAGGAGAAAAAACATCCCAAGAAATTACTAAATTAACTCAAGAATATGTAAAATCAGTAAACAAACAGGCCGTGGTGTGTAGAAAAGATGTTCCAGGATTTATTATCAACAGACTTTTCATTCCAATGGTACACGAAGCATGTTTTGTAAAAGACAGAACCGGAGCTTCTCTGGAAGAAATTGATTCAGCAGTAAAATTCAAACTAGGATTTCCAATGGGGATTTTTGAATTAGCAGATTTCACCGGAATGGATGTAATTCACAAAGCTACAGTAGAAATGCATTTACGAGATAAAAAAGTAATTAATCCACATCCTCTTGTGGAAAAAATGTTTGAAGAGAAAAAGCTTGGACAAAAATCAGGAGAAGGATATTACAAGTATTCAGATGATAAATATGAACGAGTTGCACTTTCAGAAGAACTTGCAGAAAAATGTAATCCAATCCAACTTGTTGCAAACATTTTGAACAATGCAGCATGGCTTGTTTCAAATGGGGCAAGCGACATTGAAGAAATTGAAAAAGCAGCTCAACTAGGACTGGGTCTTAAAAAACCATTATTTGAAACTGCAAAGGAGATTGGAATCAAAAAAATTGTTGATGAATTAAACAAACTAGCTGATGAGTACGGAGAATTTTATAGACCTGATCCTCTTTTAGTTTCTATGCAGTAATTAATTCTAAAATTTTCTTTACAGCTTCTTGTGCATCATCTACGCCAATGATTTTTACATTTTTTCTATGATCCAAATACCCGTCAATGTATTGCGCCACAGGCCCATTTAGATTTCTAATTGCAACCATGGGCTTTTTGTTCATATACGCAGCACATGTTTCAGATAAAGTTCCAGAACCACCACCCACTATAATTACGCCATCAGCAGTCAAGGCATTCAAAAAATCACGAGTCAATCCCATCCCAGTAGGAATCACGATATCGCAATATTCATTGGCCTCAGAAGCATCTGCTTGAGGAATAATTCCCACAGTCAAACCATCAGCATCTTTTGCTCCATGAGCAGCTGCAGTCATCACCCCACCCAAACCACCAGTAATTAAGACCGAATCAGATTTTGCAATCTCCATTCCAACAGCATATGCAATTTTTTCATGTTCAGGAGTACACCCATTAGTATTATGACCAATAACTAAGATCTGTCGTTTCTTTACCATGATGAAATATGAGAAAATGGTTTGAAATATCTTTCCAAGAGAAAAAGATATTAGTAAAAAATAGAGACATAGAGTATGGAAAGACGTTCAATGCCAGTATGTTTTACTGAAAAACAATACAAAATGATCGAAGAATTTGCCAAGAGAAACGGCATGCTTAATGCAAGTCAAGCTCTTGAGAAAATCTTAAGCCAATAAGCATTTTTTGTTATTTTTATTTTGTTTACATTTATAGAATATATCGTATCATGATGAACAACGAAAATGGGATTATTTAGTAGAAAGCCATCATTTTGTAGTGTTTGTAATAAAGAATTAACTCATAAACACAAACCAAAAAGAGAATGGAACATTAAAGGTCCACTTTGCGGAGACTGTCATTTTGAAAAATCTAAAGAATACTATGAAGGAAAAGTTAGACAACCATGTGTGGTATGTGGAACAACTCAAAAAATTACAGATTTGTGGGAACCAAGATGGCAATGGGACATGGAGGGATTATTATGCAAAAAATGCTTTGATAAAAAAGAGGAAGATCATGGAAAGAAGAAAAACTTTTGTTCCATATGTGAAGGTAAAATGGGATTAATTAGATATAATCCAAAAGGGAGTTGGAAGATTGAAGGTCAGCTATGTAGAAAATGCTGGGATGAAAAGAAAGCAGAGTTAGGATAGAATGGGATTTTTTAAAAAAATAAAATGTGAACAGTGTGAAAGAAAATTTTCAAAAGAAGAAGAATTGATGAATCATAAACAAATTGTTCACGGAAAAGATTCACACTATGATTGCAAAGAATGTGACAAATTTTTTACAAACATGGAAGAGATGAGAACCCATCTGCAAAGAGAACACAGTTACAAAAAAGACAGATAATTAAATTGCTTTTACAGTTTTTACTACAGGAGGTCTTGATTTAGTAAATACTCTAAATCCACAAATACATTTGATTTCAGGCAATCTAGATAATTCAGTGTTAGAAACAGTGGTTCCACATCTCAAACAAGAATAGTTTACTTCAAAAGTTTCAACAGGAGTTTCTTCCACTTCATCTATTTCTTCGTCAACCATGTTAATCATCAAAATTTCTATAATTTAAGGCTAACAGATTATGTTAGAGACAATTCAATATAGACATCATCAGGGATTTTAAGTCTCATAAGTTGTCTAATTGCCTTATCATCTGCATTGATATTGATTATTCTTCTATGCATTTTCATTTCCCATTTTTCATAAGTTTCAGTTCCACTGCCACATGGAGATTTTCTAGTAGCAACATGTAGTCTTTTGACAGGAAGTGGAGTTGGACCTTTAACTTTGACACCAGTTTTTTTACCAATACCCATGATTTCACCACATACACCATCCAATTTTGGAAGGCTGGTTGAAGTGAGTTTAACACGGGCGGTTTGTGTCATAAAAATCCGCCTATGGTTTGTACTCTTCGGTAATTTCCTTTACAATACCTGCTGCGATAGTTGCACCCATATCTCTAAGTGCAAATCTACCCATTTCAGGGAAATCTTGGAAAGTCTCGATACAAGTGGGTCTCACTGGTCTGATTTTTACAATTGCAGAATCCCCAACTTTAAGGAATTTTGGATTTTCTTCTTCAACTGCACCAGATGCAGGGTTGATCTTTTGGAGGAACTCAGTAACAGTTGCTGCAACTTGTGTAGTGTGTGCATGCATTACTGGAGTATAACCAGGAGCAATTGCAGTTGGGTGATGAATTACAATAATTTGTGCTTTGAATTCTTTTGCAACATTTGGTGGGGCATCAGGAGTACCAAGAACGTCTCCTCTCTTGATATCTTTCTTTTCAATACCTCTCAAGTTGAAACCAATGTTATCACCTGCTTCTGCAGATGGCATTTCAGTGTGGTGAGTTTCAATAGATTTGATTTCACCTTGTGCACCAGAAGGCATTACAACAATTTTTTGTCCTGCTTTCATGATACCAGTTTCAACTCTACCAACAGGTACAGTACCTACACCAGTAATGGTGTAAACATCTTGAATTGGAACACGTAATGGTTTACCAGTTGGTTTTTCAGTAACGGTAAAGTCATCAAATGCTTCTAACAAAGTCTTACCCTTGTACCAAGGCATGTTCTCAGTTTTCTTAACTAAGTTATCACCTTTCCATCCAGAAACTGGAATAATTGGTACGTTTTCTAATTTGTAGCCAACAGATTTTGCTAATTTTTCACCTTTTTCTTTGGCGGTGTTAAATGCATCCTCTTTGTAATCTACTGCATCCATCTTATTGATTGCAATAATAATCTGGCTTACACCGAGTGTTTTTAACAAGAATGCGTGTTCTCTTGCTTGTCCACCTGCTGCAATAGCAGTATCGGTTTCTCCTTCTTTTGCAGAAAGTACCAAAACGGCGGCATCTGCTTCAGAAGCACCAGTAATCATGTTTTTGATAAAGTCCCTGTGACCAGGAGCGTCAATCAAAGTAAAGAAATACTTTGGTGACTCAAACTTTTGGAAAGCTAAATCGATTGTGATTCCTCTTTCTCTTTCATCTTTAATGTTATCCATAACCCAAGCGTACTTGAAAGTATCACCTTTTCCGGTCTTTTCGGATTCTGCTCCGTGAGCTGCAATTGTTCTTTCATCTACAACTCCAAGATCCATCAAAAAATGACCCATAGTAGTTGATTTTCCATTATCAATATGTCCTGTAACAATCAGGTTCAAGTGTGGTTTATCTGCCATATGAAATGCCTAACTGAGGGCATTTATTACTGTTATGAATTTTTGAAGAAAAATTAAAAAAAATTCAATTAATTACAGATCATAATACTTTGCTAAAAGCACATAAATCAAAGGGCCAAAAACATGATTTATGAAAATTACAGTTTCAGTTATCAAAGCAGATGTAGGTGGAGTTGGAGGACACACCAAACCAAGTGACGGTCTAATCGAAGCTATTAGAAACACTGTCAAAAATTCAGCAGATCTACTTATTGATTATTACATAGGATATTGCGGAGACGATACTCACATTGTCATGACACATACACATGGAGTAGATAATCAACAAATTCATAAATTAGCATGGGATGCATTTATGGCAGGAACTCAAGTAGCAAAAGAAGAGGGTCTGTATGGAGCAGGTCAAGATTTGTTAAGAGATTCTTTTTCAGGAAATGTAAAAGGAATGGGTCCAGGAGTTGCAGAAATGGAATTTGAAGAAAGACCCAATGAAGCATTTACAGTCTTTGCAGCTGACAAAACAGAACCAGGTGCATTCAACTATCCAATTTACAGAATGTTTGTAGATGCATTAAGTAACACAGGACTAATTGTAAACAAAAGCCTTGCAAAAGGAGTAAAAATGAACATCATGGATGTAGAAAAAGCACAAATTGCAGAACTGCATCTATGGGAAGATAAACCAACCATTGAAGCGGCACTAATGTATCCAGGAAGATATGTAGTAGATTCTGTGTATACAAAAGATGGAGAACCAATTCTTGATGCATCAACTGATAGACTACATAACATTGCTGGAACATATGTTGGTAAAGATGATCCAATCTGTGTAGTTAGAACTCAAAAGAACTTCCCAGCTACAGAAGAAGTAGGAAGTGTATTTAACAATCCACATTATGTTGCAGGAAATACAAGAGGTAGCCACAATATGCCTTTGATGCCTGTAAAACTAAATTCTGCAGCTACAATCAACTTTTGCATTCCAATTGTTGAAGCACTAGTTTTTAGTATGCATGATGGAAAACTTACAGGGCCATTTGATGGATTTTCAACTCCTGATTGGGATTACATTAGAGAAAATGCCACTAAGAAAGCAATGGCAATTAGAAGTCAAGGATTTATTCATCCTGCAACACTTGTTCCATCAGAATTAGAATATGCTGAAGGATATAGAGCTAGAATGGATGTACTTGAAAGCAAGATGAAACCAATGGAAGACACCTCATCTGGGGAAAAGAAAGAGAATTACGAAGATCCAGATTAGTTATTTCGGATCATGCTAATCATAGGAAATAGTTAAATCAAAAAACCACATACTTTTGCTAGGTCATGAATGCTTTTCAAAAGGTATTTGATTGGAAAACGTATATTTTCACAGCATTAGCAGTAATCTCTTTTTCAAGTTTTGTGGCAGTATTATTTGGACAGACCATACCAGGAATTGTTTTAGCATTTTTCAAAGTTGCCGGAGAATATGTGATTTTAGGAGCAGTTTTTATTTTTGCACTTGCATGGCTCCTTAAAGCTAAACCACGAAATCGTCCAAAAGAATACACAATAGTACCATTTGATGTATTTGGGAAAAAAAGTAAGATAGATGGAATAAGAACAGAATTCAAAACTCACGACGTAGCATGGAGTTTCATGAAACAGTACAAAGAAGCATATCCATTTTACAATTTTGCATTAGTTTCAGATCTTCCAAAGTCTGACAAACCAACAATCTTCAGATACATCTAATTCAGACTTTTATTCAAGATTAAGAAGACAAGTAGAATGGAGTTCTCAACATTAGCTGAGTCATTTAATAAAATGGAATCAACTAGAAAGAGACTAGAGCTTACTCAATTATTAGTTGAATTATTTGAAAAAACACCTAGCGACATCATCTCAAAAATAATTTATCTCATTCAAGGAAAATTAAGACCAGATTTTGAAGGAGTCGAATTAGGCGTTTCAGAAAAACTAGTTTTAAGGGCAGCTAAGAAATCATTAGGTATTGATGAAAAAGAGATCATCAATACTTTAAACAAAACAGGAGATCTTGGAACTGCTATTTCAAATACATTGGAGAAAAAAACACAGACAGGATTATTTGATTTTGGAATTGATTCAGACACATATGATGAAGCAATTTTTGAATCAAAAGCCAACACAGTAGAGAGAATTTACGAAGTATTATGGTCAATTTCGCAATTAGAGGGGGCAGGAAAAAATATTCAAGATAAAAAAATTAATTTCATATCTAGTTTATGGAACAAATCTAAACCAACAGAAGTAAAATTCGTTACAAAACTATTACTTGGAAGTTTACGATTAGGAGTTGCAGAAAATACAGTAATGGATGCTTTAGCAATAGCATTTTCAGGAGATAAAGAAAATAGGAAAAAACTTCAATATGCATATAACGTATCAAGTGATCTAGGGAAAGTTGCAGAAGTAATTGCAACAAAAGGTCTAGAAGGAATAGAGAAATTTGAAATTGTTTTATTCAATCCAATCAGACCAATGTTAGCTGACCGAGTTAAAAGTGAGCAAGAAGCAATTGAAAAAATGGGAAAAGAGTTTGCAGCAGAATACAAACTAGATGGAGAAAGAGTTCAACTTCACATAGAGGGAGAAAAAGTAGAATTATTTTCCAGAAGTTTAGAAAGAATTGAAAGTTATTATCCAGACATCATAGAAAGAATTCCAAAAAATATACTAGCAGACAATATTATTTTGGAAGCAGAGGCAGTTGCAATAAATGAAAATACGGGAGAATTTTTACCATTTCAAGAATTAATGCATAGAAGAAGAAAATACAAAATAGAAAAAGCAGTTACAGAGTATCCCATCACAGTGAATTTTTTTGATATTTTATATTGTAATAGTAAAAGTTGTGTAGAATTAAGCTATAAAGAAAGAAGAGAAAAACTTGAAAAACATGTCAAAGAAGATGAATTTTCAAAATACATCCCCATGACCATAGTAAAAAATGAAAATGAAATTGAAGACTTTATGGAAAACAGTATCAATGCAGGTAGTGAAGGTTTGATGCTAAAGATGCTAGACAAACCATATCAAGCAGGATCCAGAGGAAGTCATTGGCTAAAACTAAAAAGAGAATACAGAAACGAATTAGGAGACAGTTTAGATCTTGTTGTAATTGGAGGATTCTTTGGAAAAGGTAGAAGAACTGGAAATTATGGAACATTACTTTTGGCAACATATGATGAAGATGATGATACATTTCCAAGCATTTGTAAAGTAGGAACGGGATTTTCAGATGAATCATTAGATCAACTATATCAAATTCTCCATCCAAAAGTTTCAATTAAAAAAAATCCACGAATTATCAGTGAAATGGAAGCAGATGTTTGGTTTGAACCCGAATTAGTTATAGAAGTTGTGGCATCAGAAATCACACTTAGTCCAATTCATAAAGCAGCATTAGGTGCAATTCGAAAAGATGCAGGGTTAGCATTAAGATTCCCAAAGTTCACAGGGAAAATCAGGGTTGAAAAAGCAGTTGAAGATGCTTCAACAAATGAAGAAGTCATCACGTTGTACAGAGGACAGAAAAAAATAGCTCATGATAAAAATAGAATTTGATTTGTGCCCAAAATACATCTAAAATCATAGAGGATTTAAATTACCTGTAAGTTTTTTCATTTTTGTTATGTATAGCGGAGAGCTTGAAGTTCAAGCAAAAAGAAAGGCTATAGCAGTTTTACAAGACGAGATCAACAGAATTCTAAATGCATCCAGAGAACTTGCAACACTTCCTGAATTAATGATGAAAAAAGACAAGTCAGGAATCAAAAACACACTAGAACAAATTTCAACAATCGAAGAAGAAGTTGAAAACTTGAGAAGAAAAATCACAAGAGAAGTTGCAGATGTGGGAGGATTAATCATGAACAGAGAAAATCTTCTAAACACAGCATACACAATGGATGAAATTGCAGGATATATCACAGGTATTTCATTCAAACTGTCAAATGTGAAAATCACAACATTGAAGAGTGCAAAACTGGATAAAGACATCACAAAACTAATTGAATTAGTTGTAGACGAAGTTTACAAACTAAATGAAATTATTCGAAGTCTTAACACCAATACTGCAAATGCCATTGAGTTAGCACAAGAAACTCAAACAATAGAAAGAGAAATTGACATTAAATACAGACAAGCAACATTGAAACTTCTCACCGAAGTTACAAATACAAAAGAGCTGATGTTAATCAAAGATGTCATTGAAGGAATTGAAGAAATGGCAGACAAATGTCAGAGAGTATCAGATTCTTTCATACTATTGGCATTGAGCCTATAATCAAAAAAATTTCCCCACTACTTTTAGTTTATTTCTAGTTCAGGTATCTGGCCTATAGAATTCATATACAGAGAACTCTTTACAAATTCAATGAAAAGTGAATTGATTGAAAATAGAATTATAGTATGGGACATCGAAGATTCACGAAAACTTTTCAGTAAAGGATATTATGGAAAACCAATAGGAATTCCAAAACCGAAAATTGATGAAATAGATGCACCATTAATTTTAGATCTTATAGAAGGACTATATCTATTAGAAAATAAAAAAATAACAATAACAAAATTAAAACAAAAGATTACAATTGAACAATTAATTGAAATATGTAAAAAGGAAATTCATGAATTTGATAAAAAATATTTGGTTTACAAAAATTTTAGAGACAAAGGATACATCATCAACCCTGGAATAAAATTTGGATGTGACTTTGCAGTTTATGAAAAAGGACCAGGAATTGATCATGCTCCATTTTTAATTCAAGTATATACAAGAGCAGAATCAATATCTTCAACAGGAATTGTTCTTGCAGGCAGACTTGCAACCACAGTTAGAAAACAATTCATTTTGGCAATTCCAAAAGGAAAAGACAGAGTAGATTTCTTAGCTTTAGACTGGTGGAAAGCTTAAACAGATTTTATATGACCTGCAATTCGATCATAAATTTCAAAAAGTTCTTTTGTAATTCCAAAAGCAAGATGATTATCCCATTTACTTCTAATTCTTACAGCTACCTCAGTAGGTTCTACATAGATCGTAGCATCTTTAATTGTCTGTTTAGCTATCATTTCATTTAATTCTGTATCCGAATTTAATTTTGATGCAAGGCTACCTGAACCAATCCATTCTACTTTAGCAATAGTTTTTGAACCAAAATGGCCTTTAGTAGTAAGTTTGGTTTTAGCAACATAATTGTTAAATGAGCTACCAGTGGTTTTTCTCACAATAAATTGTGCTTGAAATCTATCAAGTGCACCCCATGGTAACGGATTTGGATCTTGCATGATTATCCCTTTTGAATAATTTGTATTGCGTCAATATTAGAACTCTTGACATCAATACATCCTCGATTTGTTACCATTCTAGGTGTTTGAGCAAAATATCTACTATAGTAATCATCATTTTCAATTTCATCAGTTCCGATTTCTTTAGATTCAGATTCAATGCCGATCTCTTTTAGCATTTCAACAAATTTCTCAGGCCATGATTGATAGACAAAGGTATCGGGTTCAGTGTCATGCATTAAAATTCATCAATCATACCCACAAATAAAGATATCAAGAAAAATGGAAAATAGGGATCAATCAAAATAAATATCACAAAAGTTCTGTCAGTTTATCTATGCTAAAATTTCAAGGCAAACTTGCACTAATTACAGGTAGTGGAACAGGAATAGGTCAAGCCATCGCTAAAAGATTTGTAGAAAATGGAGCTAGTGTAATTATTCTTGGGAGAAGAAGAGAGCCTTTAGATGAAACAGCAAAAATGCTAGAAAAAATTATTTCTGAAAAAAACAGCGGAGCATCTGTTAGGATATTTTCAGGAGTAGACGTAGCAGATGAAGCAGCGATGAACAACATGTTTGATTCACTTAGCAAAGACAACATTACAATAGATTACATCATCAACAATGCTGGAGTTTCAGGACCAGTAACATGTTTTGCAAATGCATCCATGGAGGATTTCAAAAGTACAATTGGAATTCATTTAACCGGAACCTTCTGGGGTTCTGTTCAAGCATTAAGAGTAATGAAAGAAGGAGGAAAGATAATTACAATTTCAACATTCTTTACAGAAGAGCGTCCTTTGGAACAAAGACCTTACAGATTTAGAAGTCCATACACAGCATCTCAAGGTGCCAAAAATAGACTTGCAGAATTGATGTCATGGGAATTAACAGACAAAGGAATAATATCAATTGCAACAAATCCAGGCCCAGTTCATTCAGATAGAATTTACAAAACAGTTTATCCAAAAGCTGCAGCAGAATTTATGAGAGTTAGCGGATTTGAAGATTTAATTCCTACCGAAGTAGATGCTGCAAACAAAGAATTGCTTCCGTTACTTGGTGAAGATGAAGTAGTAATAAAAGAAAGGATTGCAAAAGCTGCAGAAAAATTAGCAAATGGGAAGGATGTTGCAAAACTCACAGAGACATTTACAAATTTATTAAATAAAATTCAAACAATTGCTGAAAAAGTTCAGAATAACACATCACATATGATTGCAAATAAAGAATTTCTTTCCCAAGGACAAGTTTCAGAATCAGTTCTAAACTTGTGTGATGATGAAATTGCAAAAATCCTAAATGGCAAAGTCATTCCAGGAGACAGAGTATTTTATCCTGTAAAACCACACATCGGAACTACAACTCCAGGAGTTAATCAACCAGATTTTGCAGGAAAAGCAGTCGTATTTACTATTGATGCAACCGACAAAACAGACGCAGAAAGAGTAGAATTTTTGGCACAACATATAGAAAAGAACGGAGGCAAAGTTGCATGTTTCATATCACAATCAACACCAAAAGACATTCAAGAATACATTAGCAGTAAATTCCATTCACATGTTGTAGATATCAAAAATTCTGAAGAAGTGGAAAGATGGTTAAATACAGCAAAGACCAACATTGGAGAAATATTAGGAGTCATTCACATCACAGGAAAATTGGCTGAAGGATTGAAATTAACAGAATTAACACGTGCCGAGTGGGAAGCATTAACTGAGAAGTTTATCTCAACTCCTGCAAATGTTGCACAAAGAGCACTTGAGCAATTTGTGCCAGGAGGAAGCAAAGATCCTCGACTATACAAAGATGCAAAAGGTGCAATAATGATTGTAGGGCCAGATCTTCCAATAGGCAGAAAAGTCACAGGAACTCAAAGGGCACAAGTGGAAGTATTCAGAGGGGCATTGAGACCATTTACAACAACAGTCAATCAAGAACTTAGCGATGTGTTGAAATCACAAATCAGAATGTTTACAATTTTCCCAGGTTCAGTAACAGGTTCAGAACCAAATAATCAAAGAATTGCAGATGCATTTAATTTCCTTGTTTCAGAAAATGCTGGTTCATCATCAGAAGTAACTTTCTGTGTTGATGAATCAAGATAATAATGAAAAAATTTTCAGAATTCAGAATCGGAGATACATTTTATTCTACATGCAGTATTTCAGATAAGGAATTAGAAGAATATCTGAAATTTTCAAGAGTAAAAAATGCATTCTTAGAAGACAAAGGAAAAAACAATCAACAATTAGTGTCAGGTAGAGCGATTTTATCAAGAATGGAAGGAGAATTTACAAGACTAAATCAAATTTATGGAAATGACATAATTTTTCTAGGAACTGACGGAGATCAAGAATGGGGAAATAGAAACACGCGATTTCTCAAACCACTATACACTGATCAAGTATTGAAATTAAAATTCACAGTTTCACAAATAGATGACAAGGATGACAATTATGGAAAAATTTTTGTTGATTATGAAGGCACATCTCAAGAAGAAGTCATAGTAATATCTAAAAAGAATATTTACAGAATCAAAAAAGAGCCACCACGATAAAACTAATCTTCAAACTCTTCATCGTTTCTTCTGGAAGGTCTGATAGGCACGTAAATAATTGTCATGAAAGTAATATGTAATTTTTGTATATAATTAAGACGTAGAAATCATTCTTAGTTTCACAATTTGAAAAAGAATTCATTAATCTAGAAATTATAAATAAAAAATGACAGATAATACCATCTGTCAAATTGAGGTGTTATAGTTACTAAATATTGGTTGCAATATAGGCACCAATACCCATTCCCATCATAACACCTAATACCATACAAAACAGATCATATTTTATGACTTTTTTGAATGGAGCATGAACTACTTTGTTCCAAGTGCTAATTTTTTGAGATTGCATATTTTTCACCTCTAACTGCAAGAAATACAAATCTGATTATTAAAGCAAGAATCAGTTGACTTCCATTAAAATGAAATCAATTTGTTCCTAGATTATAACATTCAAAAATCATATTGAATCATGATACAAAAAAAGAAAGAATCTCTACAAGCAAATAATACTATTTCCATTCCAAAGCAAATCTCAGAAATTAATCAAAATCTAAATGATGTAGAGTATGCTTTGAAAGCAAATGCAGACATCATAAAGAACAAAGTTACAAAACAAAGGAGGTTGATTGAATTAAAAGATGAAACATTAAAGGAACTCAAAGATATTCCTAATGAACTGTTAGACGCAGAAAATTGGGAGAATTTGAAAAAATCGGCAATTTGTGAAATCAAAGAAACAAATGGACGTTTAAATAAATTTGGAAAATATGCAAAAAGTAAATCTTCACAAGTATTTTCAGAAGGAAAGGACTTTGTATCTACAAACACTCCAAAAATAAGCAAGAGTGTAAGTAAACATCTAAAAAGATTCTTTGAAAAAAACCAATCTTTTACTTCTAAAGATATTGATTTGCTAAAACAATTATCAGAATTAAAACAAAATGAAATCATATCTGCAAAAGAGTTTTCTGAAGCAAAGAAGAAAATCCTTGCAAAAATATAATATGTTAAATCAGCATAAAACTCGATTGAGATCACAAAAAATCAATAAGTAAAATACAGGAGAGCCGACTAGTCTCCCCCGCCTCTAGATCATAAGACCTAGCGAACAATATGTATTACATAATTAGTATAAAAATACAAAAAAATTTTTGAGGCTAAAATCCCAAAAGATTTCCAGACAGAGAATCAAAAAATAACTTTGCAGCTGCAATTAAAATTACCACAGAAACAAGAATTTGCAAATACCTTTCCTTAATATCAATAGACAATCTTGCACCAACTAATCCACCAATGAAAGAACCAATTGCTAGAAAACCTGCTTGAAGAAAATCAGGATGTCCTAATAAGCTATGAACTATAACTCCAGAGAAAGAAGCAAATAATAAAATCATTTGAGATGTAGGAGCAGCCTTTTTCATCATCATTCCCATTCCAACCACCATTAAAGGAACAAAAATTATTCCACCTCCAATTCCAAAAAAAGATGATATGATACCAGCAAAGAAACTTGCACCTATTGCAAAAATCATCATTTGTTTTGAAATTACTTTTTCTTTTGTTTCAATTTTTTTTCGTAAAAAGATGTAAGCTGCAGATGCAATCAATATAAAACCAAATAAAATCTTGAAAACATCAGGAGTTATATCCGTGGAAATTATTGCGCCAAGAATAGTTCCAGGAACAGAAAGTAATCCAAGTTTTATCCCAAGAGAAAATTCAATTCGTTTTTGTTTTGAATAAGAAATTGTAGATGCAGTAGCATTACTTAATGCTGCAAACAAACTATTACTTGCAGCAGTTGTGGGAGGAAACCCCAAGAAGGTTAAAACAGGTACTACGATAATCCCACCGCCAAGGCCAATCATAGAACCTAAAACACCAGCTGCAAACCCTAAAGGAATCAGCCATAATTGATCAATCATAGTAATCGTAAATTAAAGAAATTTCCATTATATAATTAGACTACTTGAGAATAACTAATGTTTGCAAAATAGAGTTATCAGTAGGAGTAATTTCCAAAGTTATTTCATAATTTTGTAAATCATCAATTTTGGATTTGACACCACGCTCGCTAGAATCGTAATAAAATTTGTGAACGAGTTCAACCCATGCAGAAATAGATTCAACATCATCATCAGATTTTTCTTCCTCCCAACAGTCACAAACGAGTGTTTCAATCATAGTCTCAATTATTGCAAGAATTTCATCTTGGTTTGTTTCCAAATCAGAAGTTTCAAGGTTTGCTATGGCCAAAATTGGAGAATTTGTATCACCTCCAATATTGATATTCCCCAAAGAATTACCATGGACGTCAGTCACAGCAGTTGTAGTACAGTATTCTACAGTTCGTGGCAATCCTTTATCAAAGAATGTACAGTATTGACTAATGGTATGATCAGTTATTGCAGTAGGTGCAGAGACAAAAATATTTTTTGTGGCAAGTGTTTTTTGGATTGTTTCAATATCATAATATGAAAATCCAGTATCAACAATTGTTTTTGTTTCTGTTTGATAAGGTGTAGAATACAAAACAATAGCAGAAATCGAAATAAGTATTACAATTCCAATTAGAATTGACATTAATTTGTTCATGAGAGACAAATTATGCATTCAAAAATAAGGCTTTGCAATCCTATATTGAAATGATAGTCAATTTAGAATTTGTTGTAATATTGTTTTGATCAACAAACCCAGAAGTGACTTCAAGAACAAAAGATGCTTCATTTTCAGGAACTACACTTTGACAGGTTGTGATTTCCAATGCAGTTTTGCATGGTGGCACGTTTTTTTCAATGTGTACAACACTGCCATCTTGATCAAACCAAATCATGTCCAGGGGGAATTGCATGTTTAACATCCATAAAGAATACAGACCTGGTTCATCAAATACAAATATCATGCCTTGATCATAAGGCAGTTGATCTTGAAACATTAATCCACGTACACGTCTTGGCTCAGAATCAGCTATTTGAACTTCAAGAGCAACATCATCTACTAAAATAGTACCTCGGGGAAATTCGACAGATTCTAGTTTACTATCACTTGGAAGAGTAAGCATGCCAATGACTCCAATTATTACAGCAGCAATAGTGATTGGAACTAATGCTTGAGCTCGGGTAGTCATGAAAGAATTTGCGTCAATCCTATTAAAAACTAAGATAGTCTACATTACTGAATTTTTAAAATCACTAATTGAGGACATTGTGTTTTTTGTCTGATGTCCAATATCATGAAGAGTTGAACCATTGTATTTTTTGTCCAGATATCGGCCTGCAACTATCATAGGCCCTCCAACAGCACACGTAACACCAGTAGGTTCAGGAATCCACAACATCAAAAAGCCTATTTTTTGGAGTTTTTTTCCAGGAGCAGGAGCTTTTTGAAGGGCCCCCAAAGAACGAGCAGTGTGTTTATCATCAATATTGGTGACTTCAGCATATAGATTTGCTCTTCTTTTTGCAGAATCAGAGAATTTTCTTAATTTGTCTAGACGTTCCTTTAGGGGATCAACCATTCCAACTTAGGTTTAGAAAAAATTAGTTAAGAAATAAAGATCAACTCAGGTCACTTTCAAGTCAACAAAGAATAACCAAAATTTACTCAAAAAGACACTCAATTATACTAGATTTTATTAAGTCTCAAAGACACATGAAATCTAAAAATTCAAAAAGATTGGATTCTATCAAAGCGGCACATCAATCAGAAAGAGATCGTTCAAGTACAAGAATGGAAGACTATTTAGAAATAATTTCAGAATTAGTAGAATTGAAAGGGTATGCCACAACATTAGACATATCAAGATACATGAATGTAAGTGCACCAAGTGTTACCAAAATGCTTCAAAGATTAGATGAGAATGGATTTTTAGAATATGAAAAATATCACGGAATAAATTTAACAGAAAAAGGAATTGAGATTGCAGAAGGCATAAGACAAAAGCATGGAATTTTGTTAGAATTTTTTGAAATTTTAGGAGTAGGATATGATACAGCAAATCAAGATACAGAAGGAATTGAACATCATCTCAACCCAAAAACAATTAAACAGTTAAGAAAATTTATCACTTTTCTAAAAGCTAATCCAAAAATAATTGATAATTTTAAAAATCTTTAAGGAAAATTTTAATATCATTTTGAGAAGAAGAAAAGTCCATCAAATTTCTTGCAACATCTGAACGTTTTGGAATTTTAATTTGTCCTTTTTTACCAATTCGTACTGATGCAATAAAGTTATCATTTGCATAGATATCAGCATGCATTGAAGTAAATTGTCTATCCACAGTAAGCAGGAAAGCAGTTTTAGATTCTGAAAAACTAAAAGGCAAATCATTAGAAGAGATTGAAATACCATCATGGGTTTTTTCAACAACATCAATGTGTACTTTGAGCATTTTTTCAATATCATTAATGTTTGAGCCGCCACGGCCAATTATTGATGGAATATATTGTTCATCAACCATAACTCTAACTCTATTATCAGACAAAATTTCAACTTCTGCACGCGGATCATATCTCTTGAATGTTTCTTTGATTTTATCCTCAGCTAGTCTTTCAATACCAATTTTTTCAGTTTTTTTGCCTACAGGTACAATGACATTTTCTTCACCAAAGGTATAGATTTCATGTTCCAATGTATTATCTTCAAAATTTCTAATCTCAATTACAGGTCTTGCCAAATCAGATTCAGTCATTCCAGTAGGAACTTTGACTTTTAATTCTAAATCATATACTTTTTGAATTCCACCATATCTAACAAACACTACAGTGTCCAAAACATTTGGAATTATACCAAGTTCAATTTTGCCAATAAAGCGTTGTATTGCATCTAAAGGAGAATTTGCATGTACAACACCAACCATACCCACACCAGTCAATCTTAAATCCGCAAAAGTTGTAAAATCTTCTCGTCTTCTAACTTCATCAAAAATTGTATAATCAGGTCTTACAAGTAATAAAATATCTGCAGAATTATCAAAACTTCCATCGAGTTTACTATACTGAGTAATTCCAGATTCTACTTGCAAATCACGAGGAGATTCAAATGTTTTAACAACTTTGCCTTTATTATGATAAAAATTTGCCAGACCAGATGCCAAAGTACTTTTTCCAGAACCAGGAGGACCAGAAATAACAATACCTTCTGCACTGTCAGAAAATCTATCCATTAGTTTTTCTGAAATTGTATAATCGTTAAGAGACATCTTAACAATTGGATGAACAATAGTAATTTCGTAAGATTCTGAAAAAGGAGGATAAGTAATAGCAATTCGGTAATCTTCATGTTGCACCACGGAAGCTCCAGTTTTTGAGATTTCAAGAGTACTTGAATCATATACATTGACTAGATCTAGGATTTGAGAAGACATCATTTCCAAATAATCTCTTGAAAGAAGTTCATCATTTAATTTAGTCAAGATGAAGTTTCCTGGTTTACCCTTTTTTGCAAAAGGGCAAAGATTTTCCTTGAGATGAACGCTCATTGTTTCAGAATCAAAAAATTTGAGAAATTCCAAAGACTCATTTTTTAATTCAGATTTTAAGAAAATTGCTTCAACATCTTCAGCCTGAGCAACCAGATATTGGACATGATCAGAAGTGTACAAAATAGCATTGTTTTGTTTAGCCATATCAACAATCAGAGAATCTATTCTACCACTACTAGCAAGTTTAACATCATCAGATGAAGGATGGGAACCACTTACAATTACAGTCAATCCAAAACTTCCAGATAGAGATTTTAATTTTTTAATTTTTTCAAGACCAATGAATCCTTGTTCTTTCTTTTTGGAAGCTTGTGATTGAAGTTCATCAAAAACAGCTTGAGGAATTAATATCTCAGAATTTCTAACAGTTCCAGATTCAATTTGGGATACAAGTTGACCATTTATGATTACACTGGTATCAGCAACAATTTTTGACAATTTTTAATTCAATTTTGTATTAAATTATTGCCTTAATTACTTTCTTAAATTAAAGATTTGATTGATTCTAAGACACTATTAAAATCAAAAGGCTTTGATATGTATGAGGAAGCACCATGATCTAAACATTGTTGAATAACTTTTTGATCATCACTTGCAGTAATTAAAATAATTTTTGCATTAGGATCATATTCAATAATTTCTTTAACGACAGTAAATCCATCTTTTTTTGGCATTGCCAAATCAAGTAACAAAATTTGAGGATTATATTTTTGATAAAAATCTACAGCTTCTGCACCATCAGTTGCTTCTCCAATTATTTCATGTTCACCAATAGATAAAATGTCTTTTAAAACTAAACGAATTGCATCAGAATCATCAGCTATCAAGATTTTTGCCATGAATTTTAATTTAGAATACCATATTAAAAAACTTCAGCAACTAAAATTTGACTAAAGCTGTTTGATTTTATTATTAATTTGACTAAAATCAAAATTAGGCACAGTCATAGATTTTTTCATTGCTAGAATCGATTGAGACAGTAAATCAAAAATACCATCATAATGAGAACCGTCAATCATTTTTTTAAAAAGATCATCAAGAGAAGCAGAAACATCTCCCAAGGATTCTTTTCCCATCATTGGAGCAAGCCCCTTAATTTTATGAGTGTGTTTTTGAAGTTTTGATGAATTTTGAAAAACATCAAAATCATTTGAACATAATTTGTAAATATTTTCAAGAGATTCTATATCAGAATTAACTTCTTTTGTAGCTACGGAAATAAATTCATCAGACATAATGTATAACTGAATAAAATTTACCTATTATTTTTATAGTCTACGATAAGTCCTGTCTGTTATGAAGATAGTCAGTAAGGCATATGTGTTAATTGCCATACTCATCATTGTAGCAATTTTTAATTTATTTTTGTTATACCAAGATCAGAATTCAGAAGCTTCTCAATCTTACTCCATTATTGGTGCAGGAGACATCAAAGTAAAATCAGAATCAATAGCAGGGTTATCTGTATCAGTGGCAAATGGAGTTATAGAAGATAAAAAAATACTTGAAAAAGAACTGGCAGAGGTACAGACAACCTTAATGAAGATTCGTAACGGAGGAGAACTTAAAGGACAAAACTTAGAACAAATTCCAACATCACTTCTTACAGATTATGATGAAGTTCTTGCATCATGGGAATCATACAAAGTAAAAGCAAACAAAGTTCAGAAAACATCTGTTTTTGATCAAGAAGCTACAAGTGCGATGAATTATGTTCTGCAAAAAAATCAAGATCTCGTATTATATGCAGATCAATTGAATAAAGACTTGGAAAGTTTAGACAGAGATTACAACGAGCATAAACAAATTGCTAAAGAATTAGCAGAATGTGCAAAAATCATAGGTCAGCAAACCTTACTTATTTCAATAGGAGAAGGAGAGAATTCTCAAGAAACATTACAAGAAAAAAATCTACAATTTGAAATAGGAATAAGAAAATTGTTACAAACATCTACAGCAGATTTAGATGTAGAAAGTGTCGGAATGACTCATGGAGAATTAATTCCACTTCCTAGAGAAAATTCAGAATCATTAAGAAAATTGGATCCATTATGGGAATCAGTAAAAAACAGATTAGAAATTCTTGAAGAAAGATCTCTTTTATCACCAGAATTTAATTCAGCAAAAAATGAAATGAATAATGAAAAAATAATTTTGTTCAACAACATAGATAGTCTTCTCGAATCATGGAATCATGAACTTACACAACAAAGCTCAGAAAAACAATTCATAATTCAGATTCTATTAGGAATAGACATAGCAGTTTTCATTCTAGTTTTATACGTAATTAGAAAATCACTAACACCTTTAGAATTAATCACTAAAGCTATATCAAAAGTGAAAGAAGGGGTCTATGGTGAAAAAATAGAATATTCAGGTTCAGATGAAGTAGGACAGCTTGTCACAAATTTCAACATAATGTCTGACACCATCAAACAAAAAGAAGATGAAGCAAAGAAAACAGACATTGCAAAAGATGAATTTCTTGCAATGATCACACATGAATTAAAAACTCCTCTTGTACCAATTCAAGGGTATTCAGATATTTTGCTTAACGAACATTTAGGAAAACTAACTGACAAACAAAAAGAAAGAATCAGTATTATAAAATCAAGTTCTGAAACATTATTATCAATTATTTCAGATTTACTTGACGCTCAAAAATTGGATTTGGGACAGTTACGAATGACAAGAGCAGAAACAGACATCAAGGATACGATTACAAAATCCATTGAAAGATTAAAACCAGAAGCTGAAACAAACAATATAGAAATTTCTTCAAACGCTACAAGCATGATCATAAATCATGATTCTGAAAGAATAGGGCAAGTGATTACAAATTTGATTAAAAACAGCATTACAGCAATTCAACCTAATGCTGGAAAAATTCAAGTTATGATGGAAGACAATCCAGATAATGTTAAAATTTCAATTAAAGACAACGGAATTGGAATACCTTTAGACAAACAAAAAGATCTATTCAAAAAATTCTATCAAGTTGATGCTACATTAACAAGAGAGAGGGGAGGTAGCGGATTAGGTTTAGCAATCTGTAAAGGAATTATCGAAAATCATTTTGGAAAGATTTCAGTACAAAGTATACCAGGTCAAGGATCAACTTTTTCATTTACAATACCCAAAAATAGTGAAAATATGAAATCTCCATTAAATTCTGCTTAAAGAAAACAAACTTTCAGAGCTAAAAACACTCACACTCTCAAAAAAATGGAGATTTAGGGACCAAGAGTATGAAAGAAAGTAATGAAAAAAATAATGAATTTTACAACAATTGCACTAAATATTTTGAATTTTTAAGAAAAAGAGGCATAACGGACTATGATTTTGAAGATGAATACTATTTCACCATGCCTGCAATTTCAAGTCATTAGATAACACAAGACTTACGAATCAATATACAATTGCTAATACATGGATGCCAGATTACAAGATTACGCAGACAAGATTGTGAGATATGCTCAGACACAAGGTGTTCAATATTGCGATGTAAGGGCAGAGCAACAAGAACAAAAATCAGTATTTTTAGAAGATAATCAAACAGAATTCATTAGAAATTATGAGGATAGAGGATTAGGCATAAGAATTATCAAAGATAAAGCATGGGGTTTTTGTTCAATTACAAATCCTCAATCATTTGAACAAATTAAAGAAATTTTAGATAATTCAATTAAAAACTCAAATACTCAAAAACAAAAAGAAAATGAAATTAAATTATTTCCAAATACATCTCAAAAAAAACAAATCAATTATCCAGTTTTAAAAAAACCAAGTATAGATAACATAATAGAAATAGGATTAGAATGTAGTAGTATAATTTCAGAGACACCAAAAATAATTAAGTCAATTATACATCCACGATATTCAATTAATTCAAAATATTTTGTAAATTCAGAAGGTTCAGAAATTCTACAAAATTTTACAGATGTTGTCATAGATATGGTTGCAACTGCTCACGATGATGGAATTACTCAATCAGTCAACATTACAGAGGGAGGGAGAGGAGGATTAGAGCAAATTCAAAAAAACAACAAAAGTTATGATAGTGCCAGAGAAATTTCAGTAAAAGCATCACAGTTAACAAAAGCTAAACCAATAAAAGAAGAAAAAGCAACAGTGGTGATGAATCCAGATTTTGTCTCATTACTTACACATGAAATACTTGGACATCCATCAGAAGCTGATAGAGTATTAGGAAAAGAAATGGCATGGGCAGGAGGAGCATGGTGGAAAAACAAACTAGGAGAGAAGATAGGTTCTGAAAATCTCAATGTGTTTGATGATCCAACCATAGAAGAAAGTTTAGGATGGTATCAATTTGATGATGAAGGGATCGAAACTAGAAAAACAACTCTTGTTGAAAATGGAATATTAAAAAATCATATGCAAAACAGAGAAACAGCTTATGAATTTGATTCTCCACCAACAGGAAACATGAGAGCTACAAATTATCGATTCATTCCACTAATTCGAATGGCATGTACATGTATTGCAAATGGAAATTTAAAAGTAGAAGAAATTATCAAAGAGACTAAAAATGGATATTTAATTTCAAACATGAAAATTCCCTCAATAGATATGAAACGGTATAACTGGAGCATATCTTGCCAATATGCACAGAAAATTGAAAATGGGGAAATTACAGATTTGCTAAAAGATGTGATTGTGATGGGAATAGCACCTGGATTTTTCAAATCAATTGATGCCTGTGGAAATGATTTTACAGTCAGACCAATCACCAATTGTGGAAAAGGAGATCCCATGCAATCAATGATAATGGGCAATGGAGGACCAACAATCAGAGGAGTTGCAACAGTAAAGAGTGTGAATTGAAAAATGAATCAAAAATTAGAAGATATTAAACAAAATGTAATAGAATGTACAGAATGTGATCTATGTAAAACTAGAACTAATTCAGTTCCAGGGAAAGGAAATTTTCATTCAGAAGTGATATTTGTAGGAGAGGCACCTGGAAGAAACGAAGACAAGAGCGGAGAGCCATTTATCGGAATTGCAGGGAAAAAATTATCTGAAGCATTAGAAGGGGCAGGAATTACAAGAGAAGAAGTATACATCACCAACATAGTCAAATGCAGACCTCCAAATAACAGAGTTCCAACAGCGATTGAACGAGAAACATGTCAAGATTATCTTAAAGAAGAAATTTCAATTATTAAACCAAAAATTATTTGCATACTAGGAAATACAGCATTTAATACATTGTTAGGAGGTTCTGAAATTACAAAATTTAGAGGTAAACTAGTACAAAAAAATAAACAGATGTATTTTCTAACAGTTCATCCAGCAGCTACTATCTACAATCAAGAACTAATCAAAGTTTTGAAAAAAGACATTGTGAAGTTATTTGATCTAGTAGAAGAATTAAAAAATAAAAAAAAAGTGAAAATTGACATTGAATATACTACCTAGAGAATTTTATTCAAAAGATACAGTTAATGTTGCAAAAAATCTCCTAGGAAAAAAAATAGTTAGAAAAATAGGAAAAAGCGAAATATCAGGAATAATTACAGAAACTGAAGCATACAAACATGATGATGATCCTGCAAGTCATGCATTTAGAAAAATTACAGATAGAAATAGAGTCATGTTTGAAGAAGTAGGTTCTGCTTATGTCTATTTTACATATGGAATGTATTTTTGCTTTAATGTTGTGGCTAGATCCCCAAAAGTTGCTGCAGGAGCAGTACTAATTCGAGCAATTAAGCCTGTAAAAGGAATAGAAATCATGCAAAAAAATAGAAAAAATCCAGATTTAAAGAACCTCACTAATGGTCCTGCAAAATTAACTCAGGCCCTAAAAATCACCAAAGAACATTATGGAATAGATTTAACAAAAAAATCAGAATTATACATTTCTGAAGGAATCAATCCAACAAAAATTACCGCAACACCAAGAGTAGGCATAACAAAAGCAGTAGACAAATTATGGAATTTTAAAATAAAAAATTAATCTTTGTTATTTTCATCCAGAGTCCATGGTGCAAATCTTCCAAGAATTTTTGCCCAATCTAATCTCAAAAGCAAAACAATTACAGAAGTCATCATCACACCAAAAATGATTATTCCAATGTAAACAGGAGTTGCATCGTCAATGTTTTCTAGAAAAGGTTCAACTAGAGACAACCCCAAATGATGTGAAATAAACACAATAGAATAACTAAGAACAATTTTTCCAATCAAAGTTGCAATAAAAAATCTCTTCGGATTGTATTTTGCAAGACCTAAAGGAACGTATACCAAATCATCGGGTATCGGTGTTGCTGCTGCAAAAAAAGCGGCACCTGCACCATATCTTTTAACCAATCGCTCAAAAGGTCGCATTCTCTTTCGTGTTTGTTCTTTGATAATTTTTCTACCACCGTAGCTGACGTAAAAAATAATTTGTTTTGCTACAGTTGCAGTAATTGCTGAAAGTAATGCTAAGACATGCAGATCATATTGATCACCAACAGACATAGTTGCAAGAAGTAAAAATCCAGGCAACGGAACAAACGGAACTAGAGAGCCAAAGAAATTCACCAAGGATAAGCTGAGATATCCTACTTCAGGAGCAAATGGAAATAGATCAACAAAATCCACAATTCAAACTATTTTCAGGCATTATTTAATTAGATCTAGAATGAAAATCTTGCAATTCATTAAAATATCATCTTTTTAGAACTCTATCAATTGTCAAAAAAAGATTTCGAAAGTATTTGCAATACCATAGCCACAATTAGTCCATACATCAGATTTGTAGGCGTAATTGGTGAAAGTGGAGACTTGTTAGCATACAAAAGAAGACCAGATTTAGTGCCACTTCTCAATGAAAAAAATACACAGTATCAATTCTCACACATTGCGATAAAGACAGATTTGGAAGGGTTTTTCGATAAAAATCTAGGAGAAATTGAATTTGTATGGGAAGAAAGAAAGAAAGTTCAAACTATTTCCTTTGCAATCAAAAAATCAAGAGTATGGATATCTATTGATAAAAAAGTCATCAGATCCGAAATGTTAAGAATTATCGATTCATGCTTGCCAATTGTAAAAAAATATTCCTGACATATGAAGTGTCCTTATTGTGAAATCGATTTAGATTCACTTAGCATGACAGATGGGTTAAAACATATTTTAGAACATAAAAAAGAATTACAAAATTAACTTATTTGAGGAATTAAACTAAAAAATATGAAAAAGCCAGATGAAATTGAAAAATTAATTGATGAAATCAGTTTTAGAAAATCAAATGCTAAAAACTATCAAAAGATGAAAGCTGAAGAAATCAGCAAAGAATTACGAGACATAATGAAGTTTGAACAAGATTCATTTAAGAAAATTGAAAAGTTTGAGAAAACTAGACAAAATACAGATTTGGTTCAATATGCAAAAATGATTTGTAAAAACACCACAAGCAGAGAGATAGCACAACTACAAGAAATTTATTTAAAAAAAATTGATGAAGAATATCTCAATTTAAAATA
This sequence comes from Nitrosopumilus sp., assembly GCF_025699255.1. Taxonomy (NCBI): domain Archaea; kingdom Thermoproteati; phylum Nitrososphaerota; class Nitrososphaeria; order Nitrosopumilales; family Nitrosopumilaceae; genus Nitrosopumilus; species Candidatus Nitrosopumilus sp. The sequence continues at coordinate 292,643 of NZ_JAILWA010000001.1, forward strand.
AAATTATTTATCATCTTCATATAACCAACATCTAACATAGCCCGTATCAGTTTTGAATTTTGGAGGCAATTCTCTACATTTTTCAATGGCTAAAGGACATCTATCAATAAACCTACATTGAGTTGGAGCATCAAGTAGACTAGGAGGAATTCCTTTAATGTATTTTGGAACATTGCCTTTCAAAGTAGGGATGGATTCTAAAAGACCTTGAGTGTAAGGATGTTTAGGATTCTTGTATATTTCTTCTGAGGAGCCAAACTCCACCATTTGACCTCCATACATAATGCCAATTTTATCTGCAATTTCAGATAAAACTGCTAAATCATGCGTAATTAACATAAAAGACATGCCATCTTTTTTGAGAGATTTGAGTAAATTGATTATTTGTGCTTGAATTAAAACATCTAATGCAGTAGTAGGTTCGTCTGCAATCACAAATTGTGGTTTCAGTAATAAGGCCATTGCAATAATGACTCTTTGTTTCATTCCACCACTAAGCTCATGAGGATATTTTTTTAGAACGTTTTCATCAAGATTAACAGAATTCATTGCATCTAAGATCAGTTGTTTTGAGTCACCCTTGAAAGTATGTTGTTTTAAAATTTCCATAAATTGTTCATTTATTGTAAAGACAGGATCAAGAGAATTCATCGCACCTTGAAAAATCATAGAAATTTTTTTCCATCTGTATTCATTATCAAATGCAGATTCGTCAAGATCTAAAATAGAATTACCATCAAAAACTATCATCCCATTTGCAGTACCTCCAGAAAGCATTCGGATTATAGATAAGCCCAAAGTACTTTTTCCACATGCACTTTCACCTGCGATTCCAATAGATTCACCAGTTTTTAATTCAAAATCAACATCATCTACTGCATAAACAGGACCTTTTGATGAAGAGTACTTTGCAGATAATCCATTAACTGTAAGAAACGTCATAATTTACACAGATCCAAACTATGATTTTTGTTTTGCACTAAGGGATATAAACAACATTATCAGAATGAAAAAGTCGATTCAAATGAAATTACCAATTTGTGGCTTTGATGCAAAAAATTCAATCCTATGTCCCCAATGCGAGAGCAAAGTGGAATCAGGAGAATTAACAAAAGCAGATGTAGAAGCATCAATGAATTTAGCAAAAATTGCTAAAACAAATAAAGAAATTGAAAATTTTACATTATTTTCATGCAAAGAATTTGATGGTAATTTTGTATTATCTTTAGCAAAAAATGACATAATGATAATTAGACAAAGCCGTACTCTATATCGAATTTTACAAGATCAGTTCAAAGGTAAGATCTGGCTAGTAGAAGCAGATGAAACGGATAAAAGATTCATAGAAGATTTGTTCTTTCCAACAAAAATCTTATCAATTAATGCAGTATGGGCTCCAGGCGGAGTTCAAAAGACAAAGGCAGTAGTCTCAGGCAAATGGACTCCAAAATTCCCTATCGATACAGAAAAGGTTGTACAAATTGTACGAAATGCCCGAAACCTTGACATTGAGATAGAATTTGAGGATAAAAGATAGACATGGTTTTTGTAAAAACTCACGATATTTCTGAATTAAATGAAGATTTAATTGGAAAGCAAGTGGTATTGGGGGGATGGATTGAAGATCTCAGAAAATTAGGGAAAATGTCTTTCATTACACTCAGAGATGTCTCAGGAATTTCACAAGTTATAGTTAAAGGAGAATTAAATGATAATTTAGGAGAAATAAATCGTCAAAGTGTAGTAAGTGTTAAAGGAATTGTTCAAGAAACTAAAGCTAGAGATTTTGCATTTGAAATTAAAGCAGATGAAATTGAAATATTAGGAAAAGCAATTCACCCATTACCAGTAGATCCAATTGGCAGAGTGGAGAGTAATATCGATACAAGATTAAATCATAGAGCATTAGATATGAGAAACCAAAAAACAGCATCAATTTTCAAATTACGTCATCATGTTTTACAATCACTAAGAAAAACACTGACAAATAAAAAATTCTTAGAAATCACTACACCAAAAATCATTGGAAGTGCTAGCGAAGGAGGTGCAGATTTATTTTCATTAGAATATTTTGGAAAAACAGCATATCTAGCTCAAAGTCCACAACTATACAAAGAACAAATGACAATTGGGCTAGAAAGAGTGTTTGAAATTTCAAACTTTTACAGAGCAGAAAATTCTCACACAGGACGACATTTAACAGAATTTACCAGCATCGATATTGAAGCTGCATTTATGGACTATGAAGATGTCATGAATGTTTTAGAGGCATTGGTTTTAGCTGTATACAAAGATGTTTCAGAAAATTGTAAAAAAGAGCAAGAAGCAATTGGACACACTATTGAAGTTCCTTCTGCACCATTTGAGAGAATTACATATTCACAGTGTATTGAAGAATTGAAAAAAGAAGGGGAACAAGTAGAGTTTGGCGAAGACTTGCTTGATTCACATTTGAGGATCATTGGTAAAAATCATCCAGGGTTTTTCTTTTTAATGGATTGGCCTATGAAGCTCAAACCATTTTACATTAGAGAAAAAGATGAAGATGCCACACTTTCACGTTCATTTGATTTACAATATGGATTTTTGGAACTATCATCAGGAGGCACAAGGCTCCATAATCCGGAGATGCTAAAAAATAGATTAAAGGAACAGGGATTAGACCCAGCCCAATTTGCAGACCATCTTAAAGCATTTGATTGGGGGATGCCTCCTCATTCAGGTTGGGGTATGGGATTAGACAGACTGATGACGACGTTGATTGGAATCGATAATGTACGTGAAGTAGTATTATATCCACGAGATCCAGATAGATTAAGTCCATAGGAGAGATAAAAGATGACATTATTTTGTAAACAATGTAATGAAAGAAGATTGCCAATAGTATTTGCAAAAGATAAGCCGCCATTATGGTTGTGCGATAAATGTGAGAATTTTGCAGACGGGGAAGACAATATTGTTAGAGAATTAACTAAAGAGGAAAAAGACGAAATGAAGAAAAAGTTAGACGATTTTGAAAAAAATACAGTACTAACAGGCGAAAAACTAAGCAGAAGAAAAGGCGTTAATTAAGAAAGAGATTCATTCAGATTTTTATGGAATGAAGATTTGGTAAAAATATGATTGAACAAAATGATGCAAAAAAAGTTGTAGAGGTAATAGGCAATAACCTAATTGGAGTGTCTCATGATTCTAACAGTTTTGCAAAGCTACCTGATTCGTTTTGGGGTTATTTTGCACGTGGTCATGATAAAAAAGGAACATTTGGAGTTATTGTTACATATTCAGAAGAAGGCAAAGATGTAGATGAATTAATTAAAATGTATGAAGAATGGGCAGCAAAAAACAAAACTAAAGAATCTCAGTAATCTATTTTGTTTCTTTGAGTAGTTTACGATAACCCTGACATTCTTTGCAGATAGGTTTTCCTTTATATTTTGGATTACCGTCAGAGATTTTTAAGGTCCCATTAGCAATTTTACAAATACAGCAAACAGCCATAGGATTTTGATATAAAATGCAATTAATAAAAATTGATAATTTAGAAAATAGATAAATTCAAAGAGACGGATCTATTGTAGTGTACAAATGTGATTTTTGTGGTTCATCATTTGGGGATAGAATTTGTTATTTCTGTGAAAAAAATTGCTGTACATCATGTATGACAGATGATAAAACACGCTGCAAAGATTGCTATATACAAAAACGAAAGCTTTCTCCAAGACAAGTCATAAAAAAGAACAAGCCAGTATTGATTTTTGTAGGGTTGTTATGGTTATATGCAGTTTTTCCAGGGCCACTCATCCCAGGACTAGATCCCAATTTTTATGCAATTTCTGTTGTTGCAGCAGTTTTAATCATGATTCCAATATGCCTTGCCATGTTTTTTTGGTCATTAAACCCACCAAAATCAGATTTAAAGAAAAGAAAAGACTAGAAACGTTACAAAACGAATTCATCTGTTTAAAAAAACAGATTTCAGATACAAGGAATTCAAGTAAAAGCAAAAAATCAATTTTTTTACACTTTTTGATCTTTATCAAAAATATTTCAATTCAAATCATGGATGCAAACGAGATAGCATTTTTGTGGATCGTTCAAAATCAGAAAAGAATTCATGAAGAATATATCAATAAGATCTCATGAGAGATTCTAGTTAGCACCAGATGGGAATTATGATCATGGTTAAATATCATTTTGACGTAATAGATATGACGAGAAACCGTTACTCTGCGTCGTAGAGTGATAGGTATGGAAAACACATCATGTTAGGAATACGTCCTTGATTCAAGGTGTTTTCCGTGTATCTCGTTGTTTTAAAATAATTTTTATAAATTATCAGTAAAAAGGCAAAGCCCCCCTTTTGTGCCTAAATAGTTGGTAATGACTAGGATTATGACGTGAGTTTGTTTGTTGGAGAATTGTTATAATCTAAAACAAAGTTTGTTTTTCAATGGTTTCCAAAATTACAATTATCATTTCCATAATAGCTCTTGTTCTTGGATTGCTAGTAATTTCTTCTCTTTCAAATATTTTATCTGAAAGAGAAGAGAAAGCAAATCAGTCTTTAGAAGAAACACTAACAGACATGGATGCAATCGTCAACAAGGCAATTATTCACTGCCAGACAGACGGTACAGGATGTGATAAAATAATGCCTCAGTGGTTGGAGGAATGTAATAAAACAGATCCACTAAAAGCAATTCCTTCATGTCATGATGGACGGATTGAACAATTAATTGAAAAAATGACCACCATGTCTGATGAATGTAAAGTTCTGAAGGAAATCATGGACAAAAATAGAGATGGTGCAAACAGCAATGATCCTCAAGCATTAGGAGAATTTGGTTTAGCAATGAATGATTACAATAAACTTGGTTGCCCATAATGCCCCTAACAGGTCAAAAAAATCACTATAACATAAAATTTCTCAAAGGCTACGGTCATTCCATCTCTGTAAAAGATTCCAAAATTATCCTCAAAGACAACCACGACCCGTTTTCAGAACCACAAATCGAATCATGGTATCCCAACAGAATGCCATATGAGAAGATAGTTCTTTCAGGAAATGGCTATGTCAGTACAGAAGCATTGGCAATACTATCTAAGAATAATCAAAATGTCATACTAGTTGATCCTCAGGGAAACCCGCAATGTTTCATGAGCGGAATTATGAGTTCCCTTACTGCAACAAACAACAGAATTGCACAATACGACACATTTAGAATTACAGAAAAAAGAAACTACCTTTCACGGCAAATAGTAAAGTCAAAAATTGAATCTCAAATCAGATTTCTAAAATTAACTGATTGTGATTTAGTCATACCAAGTATTGACAAACTAGATAAGCACTAGTCTTATTTACTTAGATCCAAGATTTTTTTATGTGGGCAAACATAAACAAAACAAAAAATCCAAGAAAATAAAATCAGAACCCAAATCTGAAAATAAAATACATTTGAATAAATCTAAAATTGAAAAGAAAATAAAAATTGGAATAATCATATCAATAATCCTTCTGAGCATAGGAGCAGTTTATGCATATTCTGGTGGGTTTAATACAATTCATCCTTATCTGGGCGATCGAGTACTTCTTGGAGGTTTTGCAGTTCAACAACACCCAGATAATCCTCCAGAGTTGGATATGCAAGTAGTTTTGAAAACAGATTCATTAAGTGCACAAAACCCAATAATCGTAGAAGCAAGACAATTTCCAAATGAAAATATCTTGAAATACAAACCAGACCCTTGGAACTATCTTCCAGAAAAACAATATGTGATTTTTCCATATGCTTTAAAATTCCCATTAGAACAACATCCAGAGGGTTTTAACAAACCTGCAATCATTGAATTAACAAAATCTAAAACCAATCGTGAATATTATGGAACAGGAAAAATTTTCTATGAACGTGGAGGAAATTATGGGTTCTTTTTTACAGGAAGTGATTCAATTAACGCCCATTCTGATGGATTTACCTCTTCATTTTCTATTGAGGAAGTAAATGCACGTGTTAAGGATATGACACGTTTTGATGTTGGAACAATTGAAGAAACCAATTCATTAAAAACTTACAATATTGCATTAGCAGGATTTTTCATTACTCTAGCTGGATTGGGGATAAAATACAAACAAAAAATCAATGAATCGGTTAGTTGGTTTGATTCAGAACTATCTAAGAATAAAAGATTAAGTTGGAAAAAAGTTGGGGTATTGTTTGGAATTACAGTTACTGTGATAATTGTTTCAATTTTAACATTTAATGGAACTATAGGTCCAGAGAAATATGTTCATGATGGGGTTTATGGAGATGATTATGTCAGTTTAACACATCAATACAAAATTACAAAATCGGGCAAAGAATGGTTTTTCATTAGAGATTTTTGGCATAATAGAGAGAGATTTGATTTTTCAATACCTAATTACAAAGTAATAGGCGGAGTACTAATACCTCATTCTATCGATGAAAAAATTTCAGTTTTAGTTTTTCAGGGTGATGAAGGAAATTCAGAAAATCTGTCAGAACTAATTTCAAGAGATCTACAATATCTATCAGATGGCGGTCGGAAAGGAGAATTCACATACACATGGGATGAAAAAAATAACAAAGTAACAATTTCTGGAGGATGGGAAGAACCATTCATAGAAATCAAAGGAAAAATTGTTCAAAAAGATAATTTGATTTATTTTGTGTATGGTGAAATGTTTAATCAAAACATGTCTGCTAAAACAAAAAATGAACTTAATCAAATTGTTGAAAGTTTTCATTTAATCTGAACAAACTCACGTCATAATCCTAGTCATTACCAACTAATTACGCACAAAACAAGTCTCATCGAGATAGAGTAAAAGGGAAATATTACAAAATTACTTTCATAAATGGACATGTTTCCATGAACACTAAAATTTTCAGAGATAGCAAAGTACTTTGGAGTTTCTTTAGTGTCAGTGCAGCTATTTTCATATACATTTTGATTACTGCACCAGATCCTCTAGCAGGACATGTCGGAACACAACTTACATTTCCATTAGTTATGATGGTTGCAACACTAATGGTCATTTTTTTTGGAACTCCTGAAAGTAAAAAACAACGAGAAAATAAAGAATAAGTTTCAATTAGATTACGCTATATCACTAGTCATTACCAACTAATTACGCACAAAAGGGGGGCTTTGCCTTTTTATAAATTATCAGTAATTTGTTTTGTAAATTCCAAAGTACTCTTATCACCACCAATATCTTTTGTCTTTACTCCAGATTTTACCAAATCAAAAATAGTGGATTCTAATTTTTGACCAACTTCAACACATTTTGGATCATTGTGTTTGTTTCCTAACCAATCAAACATCATTTTGATAGATAGCAAAAACGAAGAAGGGTTTGCGATGTTTTGTCCAGCTATATCAAAAGCAGCCCCATGAACGGGTTCAAATAATGCAAATTTATCGCCAATGTTTGCAGCAGGAGCCATTCCCAAACCTCCAACTACTTGAGAGGACTCGTCAGATAATATATCACCAAACAAATTAGTGGTAACTACAACATCAAATTGTTCAGGTTGCCGAATTAGATTCATAGCACATGCATCAACATACATTTGTTCAAATATAATGTCAGGATAATTTTTTGAAACTTCTAAACATGCTTTTGCAAACATTCCATCAGTAACTCGCATCACATTAGATTTGTGTACACAAGTTACTTTTTTCATAGAATCACGTTGTTTTGCAGTTTCAAATGCATATGTTGCAATTCTTTTTGAAGCAGCCTCAGATATTATTCTCAAAGCAACTGATGAATCACCCAAACTGAATTCTTTACCAGTGTAAAGGTCTTCAGTATTTTCTCTAACTATCACCATATCAATATCATCACGCAATGCAGGCATGTGAGGATATGATTTTGCAGGTCTGATATTGGCATATAGATCAAGCATACGTCGCAACACCACAATCACATCAGCTGCACTTTCACCAACAGGTGCCTTTAAGCAAACATCAGATTGCTTTATCGACTCAACAGTTTCATCTGGAAGTGCTTTTCCAGTTTCAGACAACGCTTTATCACCTGCAGATAATTTTTCAATATCAAATTTCAAATCAAGTTTATCATGAATGGTGTTCAAAACAGAAATTGCAGATTCTGATAATTCAGGGCCTATCCCATCACCAGTAATTAATGATATTTTATACATAATTTTGAAGCAAAGAAGGGAGATTTTAGGATTTAGTTAACCTGTTTTTCATTAAGCATTTTTTTGAGCATGATTCTATTAATTGCATCAATTACTGCCTTTACAGAAGTAGTTACAATATCTTCACCTACAGATTTTGCTGAAACTTTGTTTCCTAAAGGATCCTCAACTTTTACTGTAACTTCGCATAGTGCTCCAGAACCGCCAGAAATAGATGCTAAACCATAGTCTTTAATTCGGATTTCCGAGATTTTGCCGGTAATTTTCTGAATTGCATTTAATGCTGCATCAACAGGACCTACACCATAATCAGTTCCAATATGATCTTCACCATCGACATTTAGTTTAACAAAAGCATACGGCATTGTTCCAATTCCAGTTGATACTGAAAAACCAGTTAACTGAACAATTCTTTTAAGATCTTTTTCTCCCATAACTTCACTTGCCATGGATAACAATTCAACATCAGTAACTTGTTTTCCTTGATCACCTAACACCTTGACTTTATCTAAGATCTGTTTTGCTTGTTCTTCAGTGGGTTTAACACCATATTCTTCTAACATTGCATTCATCCCATGAACACCTGCATGCTTTCCAACCTTGAGCCATCTTTTTCTTCCAACTAATTCAGGGCTAATTGGTTCGTAAGTGAGAGGGTTGCTCAATACACCATGAGTATGAATTCCAGATTCATGACCAAAGGCATTAGCGCCAACAATTGCCTTGTTAGGCTGAACGATTATTCCGACAGTTTTAGAGATGAATCTAGATACATCATAGATTAATTCAGATTTGATATTAGTTTCATATTTTTGTTCATATGGTAAGCATTTGAGTGCCATAGTGAGTTCTTCCAAAGAAGCATTTCCAGCTCTTTCTCCAATTCCATTAATAGTCACATGTGCACATGATGCACCGGCATGAATTCCAGCTAATGCATTTGCAACTGCCAAACCAAAGTCGTTATGACAGTGAACACTAACAGGTAATTTTGTAGCTTCAATTGTATCTCGAGTAATTTCAGCCATGTATTCAGGAGTAGAATATCCAACAGTATCAGGAATGTTGACACGATCAGCACCGGCTTTAGCAACATCACCAAAAACTTTTTTCAAAAATTCTCTATCAGTTCTAGAAGCATCTTCAGCTGAAAACTCTACTTGTAAACCACGAGATTTTCCATACTCGACTGCTTCAATTGCTTTTTCAAGAGCTTGTTCTCTAGTCATTTGTAATTTATGTTTCAAATGAATATCTGAAGTTGCAATGAATGTGTGAACGTAGTTTAATCCAGCATCAACAGCTGCGTCGATATCTTTTTTGATAGTTCTAGTTAATCCTGCAATTTCACAAGACAATCCTTCAGATGTAATCATCTTGACAGCTTTTGATTCACCTTCGGATATTACTGGAAAACCAGCTTCAATTGCATCTACGCCCAATTCATCAAGTTTTTTTGCAATAGCTAATTTTTGATCTGGAGATAATGACACACCAAGTGTTTGTTCACCATCTCGCAAGGTAGTGTCAAAAATTCTGACATTTACCATTATACTCCACTCCTTTGTAAAGCTGCAACACCAGTACGTGCAACATCAAGAATTCCAAAGGGTTTTGCCAATTCCTCAAATGCTTTGATTTGATCAGGAGTAGCAGTCAATTCTACCATTATGGAGTCTTTTTTTACATCATGAACTTTACCGCCATACGCATTTGCTAATTTGTTAATTTCCATACTATCATTAGCATTACTCAGTTTTATCTTAAAAATACTAAGTTCTCTAAAGACGGTTTTGTGCTCATCTAAATGCTCAACTTTTACGGTATCAATCATTTTATCAAGTTGTTTTACAATTTGATCAATCTGTTTTTCGTCACCATATGTGGTAATGGTCATCTTGGAATAATCAGGATTCTCAGTAGTTCCAACTGAAATACTATCAATATTGAAATTTCTTGCTCTAAAAAGATGAGTCACCTTAAACAAGATACCAGGTTTGTTTTCGACTAAAATAGAAAGAATGGCCCACATTGTCAATCACTAAGATGGTAAGATCATATCCGATAACGAAGTTCCAGGAGCTACAAATGGCAATACGTCTTCTTCAGGATCAATAGGAATGTCAATTACAGTTGCGACATTACTGCTCAAAGCAGTTTTGATTGCCTTGTCAAGTTCATCCATTGATTGAGCTCTAATTCCTTGAGCACCATATGACTCTGCAAGTTTAACGTAATCAGGACAGCTTTGCTGGTCCACGCCAATCATTCGTCTTCCATAGAAAGTTCTTTGCCATTGAGCTACCATTCCCAAGGTAGAATTATTTAAGAGAAATACAATTACTGGAATATCTTCCAACACAGCAGTTGCAAGAGAGTTTTCAGTCATACTAAAACTTCCATCACCAGCAATATCCACGACAGGAACATCAGGTTTGGCAACTTTAGCGCCAATGGCAGCAGGAAATCCCCAACCCATAGTTCCAAGACCAGTAGAGCTAAAGAACGTACCAGGTTGAATTACATCATAGAATAAAGATGCCCACATTTGGTGTTGGCCCACTTCAGTAGTAATGATAGATTCTTTTGGCAACAATTCCCGAAGTTTACGTAAAATTTTTGCAGCACCCATTTCACCAGGATGTATTTTCAAATTTTCTTTCCAGTAAGATTTTGTTTCTTTAACATGTTTTAACCAAGGAGTTTCATCTGTTTTTTTAATTGCTTTTTGCAAAAGTAATTTTACCATCACTCTAAGATTTACTCTAACATCTCCAATTACAGCAATTTGAGTAGTTTGATTTTTACCAATTTCTGCAGGATCCACATCCATATGAATAATTTTTAATCTTTTTTCAAAAGCTTCAAAGGTTCCAACAGAACGGTCAGAAAATCTAGTTCCTATAGCCAATACACAATCAGCTTCTGCCATCATTTTGTTAGCTTCTGCATGTCCATGCATTCCTATAGGTCCTAATGACAAAGGATGTGTTTCTGGAAATGCACCTTTTCCTTTAAAGGTAGTTACCACTGGAAGCATTAGAGTTTCTGCAATAGCTTGTAACTCAGCAAAGGCAGAGGAAATGATTGTACCGCCACCAGCTAAGATAATGGGTTTTTCAGCATGAAGTAGCATATCAATAGCTTTTTCAACATTAACAATATCAGGATCAGCCCAAGGATGATATCCTTGAATTTTAAATTCATCAGGAAAAGTCATTTGTTCTTCATTAATCTGTACGTCTTTTGGAATGTCTATTAGCACAGGTCCGGGCCTACCAGACTCGGCAATAAAGAACCCCTTTTTTACAACTTCAGGAACTTCGCTAGCAGTTCTTGGTTGAAATGCATATTTTACAACAGGATTTGCCATTCCAATAATATCACTTTCTTGAAATGCATCTTTTCCAATCATATTTACAGGAACTTGTCCAGTTACTGCAATCATTGGAGCAGAATCAGCTTGAGCTGTTGCAATTCCAGTTAAGATATTAGTTGCACCAGGACCAGACGTAGCAAAACATACACCAGGTTTTCTACTAACTCTACCAAAGCCATCAGCCATATGGGCAGCTGATTGTTCATGTCTTACCAAAATATGTCGAATATCACATCTAGCAAATTCATCATACATTGGAAGATTTGCACCTCCCGGTAATCCAAATACTTGTTTGACGCCTTCTTTTTCCATAGCCGTCATCAAGGCTTTTGCACCAGTCATAGTTTCCATTTTATTCATTAAATCTTTCTCCATAATTTTAAGCTAGTAAATTTTGAGAGCACTATAGAACAGCAATCAGTAAATCGTTGCTAAATTTTCCAGTTAATTTTGCACTCATTGAAATCAAAAAAATAATCAACCTATAATTAATAAAGATTCTCAAAAAATAATCAGATTTTTACGCTAATTGTGCAGAAGACTTAAACTGATATTTCCTTCACTCAAAATGTACAGTTTTGAATGATAATGAAGAAATAATCAAAGTCATAGAGACATTATTTCAAGCAGGAATTACAAAAAATTTAGAATCACTCAAAGATATACATCTTAACGACCCCAAATTCTCCAGTTTTAGTGATTTGCCACCATATGATCTTAAAGACTATCAAAATACAATAGAGCTTGAAGAATTAAAATTTGTCAGCATTTCAGATTACTCATATGAAATAAAAAATCCAAAGATTAGCATATTTGGAGATACTGCAGTTGTGGCTTTAGAACTAATTCAAAAAGGAATGTTAGTAGACACTAAAGCATACACAGGAGAACACATGGAAATTAGTGGACGTGCAACATTTGTATTAGTAAAACAACCAACTTGGAAAATTGCTCATATTCATCTATCAAAAATTAATGGATAGATTTTATTTTTTAGTAAGGTTTGGTTTATTTTGATTAGGATTGTTTGGTTTCTTTTGTTTGTTTGATTTTTTTTGATTAGGATTGTTTGGTTTCTTTTGTTTGTTTGATTTTTTTTGATTAGGAT